>NZ_KB235904.1:1262589-1562589 GCF_000332155.1 Kamptonema formosum PCC 6407
AGAGTGGGGGAGATGGGGGAGATGGGGGAGATGGGGAAGTTAAATCTTCCCTATCTTCCCTACCTTTCCCATCCTCCCCATCCTGGCCCTTAATCTTCCCCATTTTCCTATTCATTCTTCAACCAAGGCAGAAGAACGACGACGACGGCGGCGATTCAGAGGTTCTTGCTCCTCCTGCTCGCTGGATCGAGAAGTTTCAGCAACACTAGAAACTTCACCGCTATGCTCGGAATAGTCATCGCTGTCTTCCTCAAAATATGCAGAGGAAACTAAAGAGGCGGCTGCATAATCTGGCTCTTGCCTTGCATAATCTGGCTCATCCTTTGCGTAATCTGACTCTTGCCTTGCGTAATCTGACTCTTGCCTTGCGTAATCTGGCTCTTGCCTTGAGTAATCTAGCTCTTGCCTTGAGTAATCTGGCTCTTGCCTTGAGTAATCTAACTCTTGCCTTCCATAATCTGGCTCATCCTTTGCATAATTAGACTCTTCCCCAATCTGCTCAGTAACGATCGCAGATTCTGCCTCCACTGGCGATCGCTCAACCTGCGGTGCAGTTCCCCCTTGTCCGGGAAGCGTTACCGAAATAATCGCGTTCTTGGGATTTTTCACCGTTCGATCCAACAGTAGCAACGGAGAAACTCCCATCAAAGCATAGACATCTTGTTCCTCTGGAGTCATTTCCACCGCAATCACTTCCGGCGGTTCTACCATTGGTTTCATGAGTTCTGGTCTAGCTGGTCGCACCCGCTCCAAATCGTCGCGATCGCGTCGTTGGCCAATAGTACTGGCAATGGGGAACGTCTCGGAACTTGCCCGCACTCCTGGAACTCCCAAGTATTCTCCTCTGGAATCAGCCATTGAAGGTACGCTTGGCACCCGTAACTTACTGCGCGTTGGCTCCTCCTCCCTCACAGGCAGATTACCCTCTCCCAGGCGTTGGCGCGATCGGCGGCGGCGGGCCCCATTCCCTAAATCCTGATAACTAGGGTGATTAATCAAATCCAGGGATGAACTGCTATTCCCATCGAAATCTAACCCCTCGTTCTGAGCTTCCCAAGCCGCCCGTGCAGGCTCAAGAGAGCGCTCTTCCCTAACAGGCCCAGGGGATTCCCCGAAGCTATGGCGGGGAGTACCAGTCAAACTGCGGCGTTCTGGCACTTCTGGCACTGTCGGCAATATTTCCGCAAAAGCGGGGCGAGGTAAAGAACGGTTTGAGGCTGCGGACTCACGCGCTGTAGAAAAGTCACGCACTGCTGGAGCTAGCTCATCTTCTCCTGGAAGTTGGACGAGATGACCCAATCCGCCGCAAGAAGGACAAGTGTGACCGAACAATTCATAAATATTTTGACCTTGGCGTTTGCGGGTGAGCTCTACCAACCCAAGTTCAGATAATTGGGCAATTTGTGGTCGTGCTTTGTCAGCTCTAAGGGCTTTATTGAAATGTTCTAGCACCTGTAACTGGTCGCGGCGCGATTCCATATCGATGAAGTCCACAATGATCACGCCAGCAATATTTCGCAGGCGCAATTGTCGGGCAATTTCCGTTGCGGCTTCGCAGTTAGTCCAAAGTACGGTTTCGCGGGCTGTAGCTGAGCGGGTGAAAGAACCAGAGTTGACATCAATCACCGTCAGCGCTTCTGTGGGCTGGATGATGATATAACCCCCAGAGGGCAAGTCCACTCTAGGTCTGAGGGCTTCTCTAATCGCGGGGTTGACGCGGAAATATTCCAGCATCGGAATCCGTTCGCGGTGGTGGTCGATCAGAACTCCCGGCGGTAGTTTGTTTCCATTCCAGGCCATTAAGTGCTGCTTGACGCGCTTAATGCCATTTTGGGAGTCCACGACAATTCTGTTCACGTCGTTGCTGAACATATCCCGCAGTACCCGCTGGATGAAATCATCGTCACGGTTGAGCAGGGCTGGAGCTCGAGTGGAACTACCTTCTTGTTGGACTGCTTCCCACTGCTTTTGCAAAACTTCTAAGTCTTCTATGATTGCCTCTTCTGTCATCCCTTCAGCTTCGGTGCGGACTAGCAACCCCATACCGGCAGGTTTGACTAAAATTGCTAGCGCTCTGAGGCGGTTGCGCTCGTTTTCGGATTTGATGCGGCGGGAGAGATTTACGCCCCGGCCGTAGGGCATTAGAACTAAGTAGCGTCCGGGAAGAGTAATGTTGCCCGTGAGTCGGGGGCCTTTAGTTCCCGTTGGCTCTTTCATCACTTGGACTAGGACTTTCTGCTGGGGAGCAAGCAATTCTGTAATCGCGCCTGCGGAGCGTTTCAACCGTAGGGGCCCTAAGTCGGTGACGTGCATAAAGCCGTTGCGATCGGGGTCGCCAATATTGACGAAGGCTGCGTCTATTCCGGGTAATACATTTTCAACAATTCCGAGATAGATATCGCTGACTTGGTGACTGCCAGTGGCGACTACGAGTTCTTGGATTTGATCTTCGGAAAATACAGCAGCAAGGCGATGCTGCTCCGCTATAACTATCTGCTTTGGCATTCAATTTCCTCAAATTTTTGCAGCAAGTTTAAGACACCTACGCTGCCCGTGCCTATGACTTTGGCTGTGATTGGTAGCTGCTTGTTAACTGTTAACTGTTAACTGTTAACTGTTAACTGTTAACTGTTAACTGTTAACTGTTTGTAGAGTTTAGATTTGTTTCTTAGTTGAAACCGACTATCGGCTCATAACTAAAATTATCTAAAATCTACTATCTAAAATCTTAATTTGTTCGTCAAATAGAGCAATTTTCTAACAATCTCAGACTAGCTAGAGCCGATTGATTGTTGAGTAAGCCCAGGCTCAATGGTGAGTCGTTCGCTTGAACTAATCGATATTTTTGCTCTTCCCCTCATTGGAGGGTTTGGCGTTGGATTTAGTCAAGAATGCACAAAAAGCTCGAAGTCTTGCCCAGAAGTGAGTTGCACCCAGCCCGCGTTGCTGGTTGACTCAGCGGCTTGCGCTAACAGCACTACTGCCACATCAGCTTCCTAAACACAAAGCATCTTAATTGGCACTTTCTGACAAGGGGATTCTTGCTTCACTGAGCCGACCGATCGCGGCATCTTTAACAATGCCAATTTTATCCCTTGGTAAAAACCAGTGGTATCGGCTATCTCTTGACAACCGTTTTGCTTCTGCTGCTGCTACTGTTGCTGCTGCTGGGGCTTGATAGAAACTATCCATCACTGCCAAAAAACAGTTAGGAATCTAATTCCTGCTTCTGCGTAGGGGTCGGCCCCTTCTACTTCACAGGCATAAATTCAGGTCGAGCCGACCTTACTAATTATACAATTCGTAATGATAACTTTGCGTCTTAACCATTATTTTCAGCTCCTTTAATCGCCGCGTCCCTTTGAACCTTATTAAAGGCGAGCTAGTTTTAAGACTACCAGGATATCAAGCCCAATCTTTGTAATCCGCTCAAAGCGGTAGCATTAGTTTTCTGCTATTTGCAATGATAGCACAACTTGCCTTAATCAGACAAATTTATGGAGTTTTAGACAATTTATTAACCACCTATTCTTCCTATTAAGAAACAAGTTTGCTTATGCTCAAGGCTACTGCTAAAAAACTCAAGTGATGTTTGGAGTTGTTTTGAACTCGCTAGATAACTAACGATCTTATAGATATAGTCACCTCTCCACGCACTATAGCATTATTCAGAAAACAAAACCGGGATCGAGAAACCTAGCTAAGGATGAGCTGGTTACGGTGGGTGGAAAGGAGTTGAATTTCCTGCGGGCTGACTTGTTCGAGCATATAGATGATATGCTCTGGTCGCATTATAGTGCCGTCGTTACGGCAACTGCCGATGCAGCGAAGGAGGGTAATTTCAGAGTTAGTTTCGCAGCTATTTGGGCTGTTACTCAATGCAGGTACAAGTTCCAATTCTTGCAGGCGATCGCGCAAATTGACGCTTTGCACCTTGCCAGACTTTGAGGTTTGCTCCCGCCAAAAAGCCGTAGCTGCTTTAATTTCCTCTACCCAATCTGCCCATCGGGGCTGAGGTTGTGGAAATTTGCCCTTACCTTCTAAATCCTCTGGCGATCGCACTAAACCTACTGTAATCAAATACTCGGCCTGCGTCAATAACTGGGTAGCGGAGGGAGCTTTGACATCAACCTCTTCAATTTTGTAAATGGGAATATTTTCGGGTAAATTAGCTGCCAGTTTTTCTCGAAAAAACGCCACGTCTACAAGTTGAGTCAGCTCAAAGTCCACAATTTCACCGCTACTGGTAGCGCCCAAAGGTAAGGCATTAGCTGGAGAAATCCGGGGACTAGGACGAAATCCGCCAGTAAAGGAAATCGGCAAGGAAGAGCGCCGCAGAGCGCGGTCAAATAATCTTACCAAATCCAGATGACTGACTAAAGCCAGATCGCCCAGCTTACCAAACCACACCCGCAAGCGCTGTTTGCGCTCTTGGTTGGGGACGAAATGACCTGCAAAGGGAGGAATCGAGGGAGGCACAACAACAATGTTATGACCGAAATCTGTCCCGCAGACACCACAGTGGGAACAGCCTTCAAAGGAACAGTCGGGAACTGTAGCTGCTTCTAGGGCTCGTTGCAAGTCAGTTTTCAGCCAAACTTTGTCAATGCCTGTATCTATATGATCCCAAGGTAGGGGGCGATCGAGAGCGGGAGGTGAAGAAACTTTATCCTCAAAACTTGCCTTGGTAACGCCTGCCTCTGGGGGGTCAATGCACTGGGATGGCGGCGTGACCTCACCTTCCATCACATTCCATTCCCCATTATCTACTAGGCGGTATTTCCAGCTTAATCCAGATTCTGCGATCGCCTGCGTCCAAGCGCCAAAAGCACGGTCTAAACTTTCCCACCAAGCATCCATTCCTGCGCCTAATTCCCAGGCGCGGCGGACAACTGGGGCTAAGCGGCGATCGCCCCTACCGATAAAGTCTTCCATCGCGGAAATCCGCACATCGGTAAAATTTACCTTAACCCCTTTCATTCCCCGAAATTCTGCCTTCAGTAAGGCTTGTTTGCGCTCGAACTCAGCGGTAGAGACTGAGTGCCACTGAAAGGGAGTGTGAGGCTTGGGCGTAAAGTTAGAAATGGTCAAGGTAAAATTTAACCGTCTGCGCCCAGATGCTCTACATTCCTGATGTAGCCAGCGAATTGTCTCCGCAATACCAATTACATCAACGTCCGTTTCTCCAGGCAAGCCGATCATAAAATACAACTTGATCTTGTCCCAGCCTTGCTCAAAGGCAGTTTTAACACCTCGCAATAGTTCTTCGTTGGTCAAACCTTTATTGATAATATCCCGCATCCGCTGAGTGCCAGCTTCCGGGGCAAAAGTCAAGCTACCTTGTCGCGTACCACCCAGGATGTTAGCGATATTTTCGTCAAATCTGTCTACCCGCTGGCTAGGTAAAGATAGGGTGATATTTTCGTCTTTGAGGCGATTTTTGATTTCTAAGCCTAGTGCTGGTAGTGCTAAATAGTCGGAACAACTCAGGGATAAAAGCGAAAATTCGTTATATCCTGTGGCTCTCATGCCTTGTTCGATCGCATCTGCAACTTGTTCGGGTTCGACATCCCTAGCGGGACGAGTTAACATTCCCGGTTGACAAAAACGACATCCGCGAGTGCAACCCCGGCGAATTTCGATGGTGAGGCGATCGTGTACTGTCTCGACGTAGGGCACTAAGCCGATGGAGTAGGCTGGTATAGGAGTTGCTACCCGCCGCAAAATTCGTTCGGGAACATCTGGCCTTGTGGGGTACACGGAGCCATCTGTTGCCATTTCGTAGAATTGGGGGACGTATACGCCGGGAATTTGAGCTAAATCTAGCAGTAATTCTTCGCGGCTCAAGTTATTAGCTTTGCCCAATTCTAGGACTAAACCAATTTCAGGAAGTAGTTCTTCCCCGTCTCCCAAGGCGATGAAGTCGAAAAAGTTGGCGTAGGGTTCGGGATTAGATGTTGCTGTTTGTCCACCGGCGAAGATTAGGGGCCAGGATGGGGAGGATGGGGAAGGTGGGGAGGATGGGGAGGATGGGGAAGGTGGGGAGGATGGGGAGGATAGGGAGGATTTAACTCCCCCATCTCCCCCCTCTCCCCCATCTCCTCGCTCTTTCCAAGTCAAAGGAATGCCTGCTAAATCAAGCATTTCTAAGATATTGGTGGCTCCTAGTTCGTAGCTGAGGCTAAAGCCGAGAATATCAAAGTCTGTGAGCGATCGCTTGGACTCGACGGCGAATAGGGGGGTTTGTGTCGCTCTAAGTTTTGCCGCTAAGTCTGCTGCTGGCAAGTAGGCGCGATCGCATAGTTGCCTGGGTACTGTATTTAAAATGTTGTACAGGATGATATGCCCTAAGTTAGAAGCACCTACTTCATAGACTTCGGGGTATGTTAAGACCCAACGCACGGTTGCGGTATCCCAAGGCTTATGTACTGCTCCTAATTCGTTTCCTAAATAACGGGCAGGCTGCTTGATTTCTGGGGTAAGTAATTTCTCTACTGCAACTGGCACGGCTCTACTCGCTTCTATTCGCTTCTACTGGCGATTTCTTCTGAGCCTACCTTAAAAATGGTTAATCCGCCAATGGTTAATGGCTATGGTTGTTTGCGATCGCAGTTTCAAAGCCAGCACCCATCTCGAAAATCTCGAAAACTTGGTCGAGTTGGCTGAGTTCAAAGATCATCCTAATGGCAGGGGGAACTGAACAAATGCTAAATCTTTTATTTAAGCTCTTGGCTCTTTTGAGCCCGGAAACCAATGCCAGCAAGCCGGAACTGTCTAAAAATTCTACTTTTTCGAGATTGACTAGCAAGGTCGAAAGCCCCGGATTGGCAAAAGCTGCGTTTAATTGGCTGTGAAATTCTCCAACGGTGACTGCATTCAGGTAGCTCTGGGGAGAGATCACTGTAATTGGTTCGCGGGCAAGAACTGCGTGCATGAGTCAAACCTCTGGTTACTACGTATTTTCAACTACGGTAGTGAGTGGGCTTCAGCCAACGCCTACGTCATATCCCTAAATTTAACCCAGAATTATCTGTATTGACTATCCCACCTAAGTAATTTCACTGAATCTTTATGATTTTGCACCCTTTTTTTAAAGTTTCTGTAAAGGTTGTAAAATTTATACTAGAGAAATACACTACTTTCCTTGCTTTAGTGTATGGGTGCATATACTTTCAGGATTCCTACGATCCTGGGGGCTTTCAAACCAAATTTGTCCCTTGATTCTCAAGGATGTGACAGATATCACTTGTGTTTCCAGCCTGAGATCACGGGCCCATTTAGACCTTGAGTCCAGAATTGAGATATGCGGAGTTCCCCTAACTATTATGCAAGCTACTCATGCTATTCGTAAACTTGTAGAAAAAGCCCTCTACATTAAGCGGTTGACTCCTGATATCGAAAATGAGATCAACTACGAGCTGACTAGGGTAGGTTACATCTCTGATGTTGACTTTGAGGCGCTAGAGTTATTGATGGATGAGATGGATGCGGGTCGGATTCAATTGGTACCTAGTTCTTAGCGGCAGGTGAAGGGGAGGTAATGAGAACGTTTTCCTCTTACCTGGGGTTGTCGTCCATAGCTTTTTTGAGAAAAATAACTTACCTTGGCGGTAAACTGTCATTGGTGCTTTAGAGTCACCCAGCCCTCTATTTTACATTGCCATGCAGTTTGCCAAGCGCTTAGAAAAAATACCGCCTTATCTGTTTGCTGAGATTGACCGAAAACGGGATGAGCTTGTCGCCAAAGGGGTTGATATCATTAATATGGGAGTTGGCGACCCTGACAAGCCTACTCCGGCTCATATTGTCCAGGCAATGCAGGAGGCGATCGCAGACTCTTCTACTCATAATTATCCTCCCTACCAAGGTACGAAAGATTATCGGCAAGCGGTGGTAGCGTGGATGGAACGCCGATTTGGAGTTAAAGATTTAAACCCTGACACGGAAGTTGTTTCTTCCATTGGTTCTAAAGAGTCGATCCACAACACTTTTTTGGCTTTTGTGGAACCGGGAGACTACACCCTGATTTCTGACCCTGGTTATCCAGTATATCGCACATCGACGATTTTTGCGGGGGGCGAACCCTATCCGATGGCGCTGACAGCGGCGAATGGATTTTTGCCAGATTTGAGTGCGATTCCTGAAGAGGTAGCGACTAAGGCTAAGTTGATGTGGATTAACTATCCTAACAACCCAACTGGTGCGATCGCAACTTTGGCAGATTTCGAGAAGTTGGTAGCCTATTGCAAAAAGTACGATATTTTGCTCTGCCATGACCACGCTTATTCGGAGATGGCTTACGATGGTTATAAGCCGCCGAGTGTGTTAGAAGTTGAGGGTGCAAAGGACATAGCAATTGAATTTCACAGCTTGTCTAAATCTTACAATATGACTGGCTGGCGCGTTGGTTTTGTAGTCGGAAATGCAACAGGAATTAAAGGATTAGGTCAAGTTAAGACTAATGTAGATTCAGGAGTTTTTAAGGCAATTCAACGAGCTGCGATCGCAGCCTATTCGACTACGGAAGCCGAATTACAAGCGGTGATGTCAGTTTATCAAAAACGCCGTGACATTATCGTTAAAGGTTTGCAATCTTTAGGTTGGCCGATTGAGCCACCGAAGGCTACGCTTTATGTGTGGGCCCCTGTACCCAAGGGTTATACTTCAACTGAATTTGTCAGTTTGTTGTTAGAGAAGTGCGGGATTATTGTGCCTCCTGGGAATGGTTACGGTGCAGCGGGTGAAGGATTTTTTCGTATTGCTTTGACGGTTGCTGATGAGCGGATGTATGAGGCAATTGAGCGGATGAAAGAAGCTGGAATTCGCTATTCTTGATGTTTGTTTACCGCAGATGAAAGCCGAAAGGCAAATTTTTTCGATGATTTGTGTTGATTAGGGTGATTCTGCGGTTTTTGGCAATTGATTCGCAACTCCTCAGATTGCTTCGTGCCTCGCAACTGATGTAAAATAGGAGTTATTGCCACTTGTGCAATATATAGCAACTGCTTTTGTAGGTTAGGGCTACGATGCTCAGAACTAAGGACTAGGGAAAAAAGGGGAAAGAAAATAAAAGTAAGGGCTTCGCCGCAGCTCATTTTTTCCACCCTTGATTCTCTTCCTCTTCTTCCCTTCTTTCCTTCTTCCCCTAGCCCTGAGCATCGTAGCCCCTAGCTATATCAGGTCAAATCAACTAAGAAAAAAGCCACAGAGCGAAATGGTAGCACAAATGTCAGCACGACTGTTATTAGTAGATGACGAGCCTGGATTGCGGGAAGCAGTACAAGCTTACTTGGAAGATAGCAACTTTAATGTTGACGTTGCCAGCAATGGGCGCGAGGGATGGGAACTACTGCAAAAAAATCCCCCTGATTTAGTAATTTCTGACATCATGATGCCCCAAGTTGACGGCTATCAATTTCTTTCGCAAATGCGCGAAGACCCTCGATTTAAGGCAATGCCAGTCGTGTTTTTGACCGCTAAAGGGATGACAACAGACCGCATCCAAGGTTATCAGGCTGGTTGCGACGCTTATATTTCCAAACCTTTTGACCCTGATGAGCTCGTGGCAATTGTCACCAATTTGTTAGTACGGCGGGCCGCCGCCAAGGAGTCTGGCGAAAATACAGAAACTCCTGATATTACAGCTTTGGCGAATCAGATGGCGAGAATAGAGTCATTCTTGACAGGACGCTCTGCGATCGCGCAATCTCCATCACCAATTAAAATAGATTTAACTCCGCGAGAACAAAGCGTTTTAGATTTAGTCGCCCAAGGCTTAATGAATAAGGAAATAGCCCGTCGCCTAGAAACCAGCGTTCGCAATGTAGAAAAGTACGTTAGCCGCCTATTCACTAAAACTGGTACCAATAGCCGCACCGAGTTAGTCCGCTACGCTCTCGAACATGGCTTAACTAAATAGGGGCTAGGGGCTAGGGGCTAGGGGCTAGGGGAAAAGAGGGGCTAGGGGCTAGGGGAAAAGAGGGGCTAGGGGCTAGGGAAGAAGGGGAGAAGGGGAGAAGGGGAAGAAGGGAGAAGGAAGAGGGGAAAGAGAATAAAAGTAAGGGCTGCGGCGCGATCGCGCTTGCCGAAGGGTGCGACGATTTAGAATGTCCTCATGGTCTTGGGGCTTGCAGTAACAGGCGATCGCACTTTTAAATCTATAGCACTTAAGCATTACTTACGTAACGCCGCCGTCTCGACATTATCCTTAAAGTCGAGACGGCGGTTGACGTTAGTGATATAGCAACCGCTACAACGGTTAGGACACTCGCTCATGGCCCAAACTATTGACTTTCTTCCCCTCTTTCCCTTCTTTCTCTTCTTTCCCTTCTTCCTTCTTCCCCTTCTCCCCTTCTTCCCTTCTTCCCTAGCCCTGAGCATCGTAGCCCCTAGCCCCTCTTTTCCCCTAACCGCCCTGGCGGTTGCTATAAGTACCAACACATTAAGAACTTTAGGACTTATGCAAAAACCCGGTTTCTTTGAAAAATCGTGACTCTCTACGAGAAATATAGGACTTACCCATTGTAAGGGTGTAGCAAGGCCTTGGGATTGCTTAGTTAATTGCTCAAACCCTTACTTTTATTGCATTTTACTTCTAACTCTTCACTTACAAGCTTTTTTCCATCTGATATAATAAATGTATTGACAGAAAAACACAGTCATGGTATATCACCGCCCATAATTAAAACTATTGTTCCAATTCCCATAAAGCTTAGAGCAATAGTATTTTCCTGCCGTCCATCTTTTTCTACTTATAGCAATACATTACCTAGTGCTAGCAGTGTGCCAGCGTGAAAACTGTTCCCTCTTAAATAGTAGGCAACTACTGGGTCAAAAAATGAAAAATTACCCTTGGTAACTTAAATAGTCCCATCATCTTACGGTTAAGCCTTGGTAGCTCTGTAGTAAGAAAGAGGGGAACAGTCCGCTGTAAACTAGCGCTAAGCAACCTGTAAAGGTAGTGTCACAGATTAGGGTACATCTTCTACGAAATTCAATCACCATCAATGAATAGAACAACTAATGAAATTAGCGCCGGACATAAATCCCAGAGCCGAACCCCATTACTCAGATTCAACAAGGAGAAAAAAATGTCTCATGCGATCGCAAAAATAATATTTTTTAGTACAGTATTACCACTGTTACTAACAGTAAGCACCAGTCAAAGCTGGGCTACTATTACCAGCATAAAAATTGCAGAAAGCAACAATTTAACCACCGCAAATCTTGAACATCAATCCCCCTTATCAAATCGTAATCTAAAAATGAAAGTCGAACTTGCAGAGGTACTAGGCAGGGGCAAAGATAGACGCTTGCAGTCAGATTTGCTGTTAGTAGCAGCTAGGAATGAAAAGACAAGAGAGTGTCGGGTATCAGGACTATGTTCGTAAGTATTATACTTTGGGTGAATAAAATGACCGCAGATGGTAACTGTAGAATTGAAACCAGCGCACCATCAGGGTTTCATTGTTATAGGCGCGGTTTTCACCGCCCAGTCTAAGAGGTCATAAAATTGAACCCGCGTAGGCGGGTTTTGTTTGTGTAGACGCGGTTTTAACCACCCAGTCTAAAAAATTGCGATCGCATGATTTTTCACGCATTAGTATTAGAATGCTAGGAATAGGCAAAAGGGGAAGGAATTCAAGGAATGATTAACCCGCAGGCAGAAACAGACACAGCCCTAGAGAATAAACAGTCACTACAAACTCTCTCCAGAACCCTCGCCATGTCTCAGGGGCAATTTTCCCTGATTTTAGTGCGCTGCAACTACGCCTCACTAAGAGAGCAAATAGTAGAACAACTGCGTCAACAATATCCCGTCTCCCTGCGAGAACTCGTCCTCCCCGTCTCTGTCAAGACACTTTATACTACTATCGAAGCAGAACTGGGCGGCGAACACCCAGGGGCTTTAATGGTATTTGGTCTAGAAACAGTAAGCGATATTGACCAAGTGCTGACTTCAACTAATTATGTAAGAGAAGAGTTTCGCAATAATTTTCCTTTCCCTATAGCTTTATGGGTAACGGACAAAATATCAAAAAAGCTGATTCGTTTAGTTACAGATATCGAAAGTTGGACGACCACAATTGAATTTAGTCTCAGTCCTGATGAGTTGATCGATTTCTTAGGTAAAAGCGCCAGCCGTTTATTTTCTGCGGTCTTAGACGAGGGCGCTTGGCGATTAACCAATAACGCGATTTTAGGTGCGAGTTCTGCTTTAGAATTGGAGTCAGCTCGCCAAGATTTACAAAGTTATGGCATTAGTTTACACCCTGCTCTCGAAGCCAGTTTACACTTTATTCTGGGGCGACAGGAATATGCTAGCAACTGCATTGATGCAGCCCTGGAACTTTATCAGCAAAGCTTGAATTTTTGGCAAAATGAATTTGTAAGAATGAACGGTGAAGGAGAATTAGTGGTTTCATCCTTCCACCTTCCGCATTCCTCTTTATTAGAAGGTGTTTTACTGTTTCATATCGGATTATGCTATCACCGCCACGCGGAACAGAAACGCACTGGCAACGTCTCTTATTGGACAGAAGCTAAAAATCATCTCCAACGGTGTATTAATATTTTCGATCGTGCTGGGCGACAAGACTTAGTTGCTGAGTTTATTAATCAACTTGGTGAGGTATTACAGCATTTAGAAGATTGGGATAGTCTCTGGGATTTGGCGGTTAAATCTAGGAGATTGCATCAAGATATTGGGGAACCAGCACAAGTGAATTTAGCTCAAGATTATGGCTTTCTCGCTGCTGTTGCCCTAGAGCGGAAAGAATGGGAAAATGCCAAAGAATGGGCGGCAATTGCTCTAGAAATTTTGCCGGCAACAGTTGCGAAAGAAACGGAACACGAGACGCGGGTAAAATCTCAGTACAAAAGTTTGTACCTGTTAATTTTAGCAATGGCTGAGAATGAATTAGGTGAGAAAGCTCTGGCTATACACCACTTAGAAATTGCCTGCCGGGAAAGCTTGCCTGTTTACGATCCGCAATTATATCTCCGGCTTTTAGAAATGCGGAGAGAATTATATTTTCAAGAGGGATACTATCTCGAAGCTTTCAAAATTAAGCAAGAATATCGCGCAATTGAACATACATATCGGTTCCGGGCATTTATTGGTGCTGGGAGATTACAGCCCCATCAAGAAGCTATTAATCCTGCAATGGAAACGACTGCACCTGCTGCAACCATTGCTGATGAAATTACCGCTTCCGGCCGGGAAAGGGATCTCAATCGCTTGATAGAGCGGATGAGCAGTACTCAACACAAATTGACAGTTATTTACGGTCAATCGGGAGTGGGAAAAAGTTCGATTGTGAGAGCAGGATTAGTCCCTGCTCTTAAACAAAAAGCAATTGATTCTCGTAGTGTTTTATCATCGGTGCTGCAAGTTTACAATGACTGGCGGCGGGAATTAAGGAAGCAGTTATCCATTGGGAAAAGCAAAATTACCGGGCAGCCAATTGAAGAATTTGCGCCGGAATTTGCCTCTAGTAACGATTCGATATCTACTATAGATGCAGAGTATAAAACAGAGGAATCTAACTCTGATTCTAAGTTTGAATCTGTAGGAATAAATGGTGCTGCCATGCAGTCGGCACAGGAGGCAGCAGTAGACACTGCACAAATTATTGAATTACTGCGAAAGAATGCAGAGCAAAAGAATTTGCTCACAGTCTTGATTTTCGATCAGTTTGAAGAGTTTTTCTTTTTGTGGAAAGAGCCAGCAAAAAGACAGGAGTTTTTTGAATTTTTAAGGTTGTGCTTAAATATTCCCTTTGTAAAAGTCATCTTGTCAGTGCGGGAAGATTATTTACATTATTTGCTAGAGTTCAGTCGCCCCAAACATCCTATAAATGCGTTTGACAATGATATTATGGGGGACATTCTTAGTAAAGATATCCTCTTCTATTTAGGGAATTTTTCCCCAGCAGACGCTCGTGCTGTGATTAAAAAATTAACTGAACGCTCCCAGTTTTACTTAGAACCAGCGCTGATTGATGAGTTAGTAAAACACTTAGCTCAAGATTCGGGAGAAGTGCGACCAATTGAGCTGCAAGTTGTAGGCGCACAACTACAAGAAGAGGAGATTACAACATTAGCTCAATATCAACAATTAGGTGCTAATCCCAAACAAAAATTAGTGGAGCAATTTTTAGAAGAAGTTGTTAAAGACTGTGGGCCAGAAAACGAGCGGGCAGTGCGGCGAGTTTTGTACTTGCTGACAGATGAAAATGATACTCGTCCCCTGAAAACTCGCGCCGAATTAGCGACAGATTTAGCAACACTTGAAGAATCTGATAAATTAGATTTAGTTTTAGAGCTATTGGTAAAATCTGGGCTGGCATTTCGCTGGACTGAAGTACCAGTAGAGCTTTACCAGCTCATTCATGACTATTTAGTTGCTTTCATCCGCCAACAGGAAGAATTGGATAGGCAGAGTGAATTTGCGGAGTTGCAAAAGCAAAATAAATTAAACCGAGATCAAATCGAGAAATTCCGCCAAGAAAAAGAGTTAGCAGAAGCCAAAGAAAAACAGCGAGAAGCAGAAGAAAAACTTCAGAGAAATCAGAGAAAACAACAATTTTGGATAGGATTTATTACTGTAGTTGCAGGTGCAATTGTTCTGGGCGCGTTTACTTTGTCTGCATCTATCCAAGCTGAACAAGCAAAGAAGGCTAAACAGGAAGCTGAAATTGCTCGTATTGATGGGTTAATTTCGGGGTCGGAAGTTCTCTTACTCTCAAGTAAAAACGATCCGTTGGGGGTATTACTAGCTAGTGTCAAATTAGGCAAAGAATCTGAAAAAACTGAATTGTCAATCGCAACTAAAAATCAATTGGCAGAAAGACTCAGACAAGTTGTCTCTGGCTTACAAGAACGCAATAGTTTTGAGGGGCATGGTAAAGGTATCTCTGGGGTAAGTTTCAGTCCCGACGGTAATACAATCGCCTCTGCAAGTGCGGATTGTACTGTGAGAATTTGGAACAAAAATGGTCAAGTAATTGGTGTGCCTTTGCAACACAATGATAGTTTATTTGGGATAAGTTTTAGCCCAGATGGTACAACGATCGCGACTACATCTGCTGATAAAATTGCGAAATTGTGGCGGGTTAAAGATGGAGTTGCGATCGCAACTTTCAGGAGTCACGATGAACCTGTAACTAGCGTCAGTTTTAGTCCCGACGGTCAAACTATTGCCACCGCTAGTTACGACAGAACAGTGAAACTCTGGACTAAAGGCGGTATTCTGCTAAGAACCTTAATAGGTCATAGAGATTGGGTGTTGGGGGTGAGTTTCAGTCCCGACGGGAAAACGATCGCCTCCGCTAGTAAAGACGGTACAGTGAAACTCTGGAACCTAGACGGTAAAGAACTCAGAACTCTCAAAGGACATACAAGTTGGGTTTACAGCGTCAGTTTCAGTCGCGATCGCAAAACAATTGCTACCGCTTCGGCAGACAACACGATCAAACTCTGGAACCTAGACGGTAAAGAACTTAGAACTCTCAAAGGACATAACGATCACGTTGTGAGTGTCAGTTTCAGCAACGACGGCGAAACGATCGCTTCCGGCAGTGCAGACGATACAATCAAAATTTGGAACGCCTACACTGGCGAATTACTGAACACTCTCAGAGGACATCAAGACGACGTGCGATCGGTAAGTTTCAACCGCGACGGTACAATCGCCTCTGGTAGTTACGACAAAACTATAAAAATCTGGCAGCCTGATAGCACTCCTTTAAGCAAAATTCTCGCCGGACATAGCGATTGGATTTATAGCATTAGTTTCAGTCCCGATGGCAAGATTATTGCTTCGGGAAGTGCCGACAAAACTGTAAAAATTTGGCGTACTGAGGGCAGTTTAGTAAAAACTGTTTTTAGCAATCAAGGTTCTGTTAGTGCCGTTAGTTTCTCGCCTAAAGGAGATATCTTCGCAACCGCAGGCGAAAACAAAACTGTCAAACTCTGGAACCTGGAAGGCAAGGAACTCAAAACCCTAAAAGGCCATGACGGAGAAGTTTTTAGTGTTAGTTTTAACCCGGAAGGGAGTGTAGTAGCAACTGCTAGCGATGATAAGACTGTTAAACTTTGGAACCGTGACGGTAAACTACTTAAAACCCTCAATCATCAAGAAAGTGTTAATAGCGTCAGTTTCAGTCCCAATGGCAAAATTATTGCTTCAGCAAGTGAAGATAAAACGGTAAAACTTTGGCGGTTTAACGGCAAGGATACGAGTTTGCTACAAACTCTCAAACACGCCGACAGTGTTAACAGCGTCAGCTTCAGTCCTCAAGGCGATATTATTGCCTCTGCCAGCAATGATAAAACTCTAAAACTTTGGAATCTTGACGGGAGATTGCGACAAACTCTTAATAGTAGCGATCGCGTTATTGGTTCCAGCTTCAGCCCCGATGGAAAACTAATTGCCTTAGCGAATGCTGATAATACTATTACTTTGTGGCAATTTGTGGGAACGAATGCGACATTGCTTAAAACTATCCAGCACACGGCTAGAGTGATTAGTTTGGGTTTCAGTCCAAATAGTAAAATATTGGCTTTTGGAGGTCGAGATAAAACAGTAACTTTGTTACCAGTGGATAATTTGAATCTAGGCAGCATTGTCGCTCGCGGCTGCGATTGGATGCAAGATTATTTGATGTACAATCCGATGGTTAGTAACAGCGATCGCAATCTTTGTCAGACAAATAATATAGGATCGCAACCCTGAGATCGTTAAAAAATTTATCTACCAAATCCGATGATGGTAAACTACTTACGATCGAGGCTTCGGGTAGTTTGCGAGTTTAACTGAGGTTAATTTGTGAGTAGTAAGTAGAAGGAAGAAGGAAGAAAAATTTAGTTATCTAGGAGAGAAGGAAGAATGTTTATACACTCAGCTTTTTAGCCATCCCGATCTTATGTTTATCCCTATTATGTCACTTTGGTCAGAGAAAAAGGCTTTCGCCTTGCGATCGCTCCTTTGAGCAATTAGGCTTTCGGGTTTTGGGGTCAGGTAAAGAATCTGACACCTTTTCGCAAAAAACTGGAGTAGTTTGATGGTTTACGAGATACCCGAAGAGGATTTATGGCGTTTTACGTCCTAAACGCCTTGGCCGTTGCTATGACTGGGTATTTCCTTGCTCCCCTAGTCCCTCCCGTCCCTAAGATTCGCTAAACATATTTCGCTATATGTGGCAAAGTGTCTTAAGATTGTCCTAAGAATTGAACTCGTCTAAGACCCACTGCTTAGAAACTACAAATAATTTAGGAGGAACATCTATGGCGATCGTACCCATGCGGCTACTGCTGGATCACGCGGCGGAAAACGGTTATGGCATTCCTGCTTACAATGTAAACAACATGGAGCAGATTCAGGCTATCATGCGGGCGGCGGATGAAACCAATAGCCCCGTAATCCTGCAAGCTTCTCGCGGTGCTCGTTCTTATGCTGGCGAAAACTTCTTACGCCATTTGATTTTGGCTGCTGTGGAAACTTACCCCCACATCCCCATTGTCATGCACCAAGATCATGGTAATGCTCCCGGTACTTGCTATTCGGCGATTCGCAACGGTTTTACCAGCGTGATGATGGATGGTTCTTTGGAAGCAGATGCTAAGACTCCTGCTAGCTACGAATACAACGTCAATGTTACCAGCGAAGTTGTGAAAGTAGCTCACTCCATTGGCGTTAGCGTGGAAGGCGAACTGGGCTGTTTGGGTTCTCTGGAAACTGGTATGGGTGAAGCTGAAGATGGTCACGGTGCTGAGGGTGTACTCTCTCACGACCAATTGTTAACTGACCCTGACCAAGCTGTGGATTTCGTTGAGCAAACTCAGGTTGATGCTTTAGCCGTTGCGATCGGTACTTCTCACGGTGCTTACAAGTTTACTCGTAAGCCAACTGGTGAAGTTTTAGCAATTAGCCGCATTGAAGAAATTCACCGCCGCTTACCGAATACTCACTTGGTAATGCACGGTTCCTCTTCTGTTCCTGAAGATTTGCTGGCTTTGATCAACCAGTATGGCGGTAAGATCCGGGAAACTTACGGTGTACCTGTCGAAGAAATCCAAAAGGGAATTCAAAGCGGTGTCCGCAAGATTAATATTGACACTGACAACCGTTTGGCGATTACTGCTGCGGTGCGTGAAGCTTTGGCTGCTAAGCCTGAAGAGTTCGATCCTCGCCACTTTATGAAGCCTTCGATTAAGTATATGCAGAAGGTTTGTAGCGATCGCTATCAGTCTTTTGGTGCTGCTGGTCATGGTACTAATATCAAGCAAATTTCTCTGGATGATTTTGCAGCTAAGTATGCTAAGGGCGAACTGAAAGCTATTTCTAAGAGCGCTGTGACTGCCTAAGAGTTATAGATTTTAGATCGTATCTAAGGTCTAAAGGATAATTTGCCGGGTGGCTTTTGGGCTACTCGGTTTTTTATTGTTTGGAATCAAGATGAACTATAGCAGGAGGCAGGAGGCAGGAGGAAGGAGGAAAATGCAATCAAAGAAATGGTTTGGGCGATCGAGAATGTCTTAACCGTTGTGGCGGTTGCTATACCTTAAAAGATACAAATAAAAATTTGTAATATTTTGAAATAAAGAGCTATAATTCTTTATATAGGCTAGCTAAGACGATTGCCCGAAATCACCCAAATGGGTGAATCTGAGAGAGGATGCGCGATCGCCACTGCCAACCTTATGCTGAAAGTAATCCTGAGTTTAAATAGTGAGTCGGTATGATCGTTAGCCATGACAAGCAAACTGCTGCTCAGGTCAAAGTGAAAGATTCTAAACCCTTTGAACCGCAGCCTCCTAAGAAACCCACTCGTAAATTTAATCGGTGGGCGATCGGACTGCTTGCAGCAGGTTTGCTGGCTGTACCAACTACCATATATATAGTCAAAAGTCAAGCTAAACCACAGGCGGATATTATTCAATCTCTGACTGTCCCAGTTGAGGCGCAAAACCTGACTGTGCGAATTACGAGCTCAGGGACAGTCCAGCCAGTACAGAGAGTCAACCTGAGTCCGAAAACCTCTGGCCGGATAGCGGAATTGTACGTCGAACAAGGCGATCGCGTACAGCAGGGACAATTGATCGCCCGCATGGAAAGTCGCGACATAGAAGCCCAACTGATGCAAGCTCAAGCACGTCTAGCTAGCGCGATCGCCAAACTAGACCAACTTCAAGCCGGGAACCGCCCAGAAGAAATCGTCCAAGCTCAAGCTCGGTTAGAGCAAATTGAAGCCAATCTAGCACAACTGCGATCGGGTAGCCGTTCCGAAGAAGTCGCCCAAAGTCAAGCTAGTTTAAATGAAGCCCAAGCCCGTTTAGCAAATGCTCAATCAGGGAGTTTATTACAAGAAATAGCCCAAGCAAAATCTCAAATTGAAGCCAATAAAGCCGCAGCCGAACTGACAGCTCAACGCTTAACTCGAAATCAGGATTTAGTGGAAGAAGGTGCAATTTCTCAAGATCAATTTGAGGAGTATAAAAAAGAAGACCGCACTGCTAGAGCGAATGTACAGGAAGCTGAAAGGCGCTTACAACAATTACAAGAAAATCGGCGATCGCAGATCCAACAATTGCAAGCCGCCGTCGAACAACAGCGACAAGCCTTAAACCAAAAACAGAACGGTACTCGCCCCGAAGAAATTACTAGAGCCGAAGCCGAAGTTACAGAAGCTAGGAGCAAGTTAGCCCAGCTTGTTAATGGTAGTCGCCCTGAAGAAATTGCTGCCGCTAAAGCAAATGTAGCAGAAGTAAATGCCCAAGTTAGTTACTATAAAGTCCAGTTAGAAGATAGCAGAATTCGCGCTCCTTTTGGAGGAATTATTACCCAAAGATACGCTATTCAAGGAGCATTTGTAACTCCCACTACTTCAGCCTCGGCTACTGACTCTGCAACTTCCACCTCTGTTGTTGCTCTAGCGCGAGACTTGGAAGTTTTAGCTAAAGTACCAGAGTCAGATATCGGTCAAATTAAACCCGGTCAAGTCGTAGAGATTGTAGCAGATGCTTATCCCGATCAAGTGTTTACAGGGAAAGTTAAATTAATCGCTCCCGAAGCGGTGAAAGAACGAGATGTGACTTTATTTCAAGTCAGAGTAGCTATTGATAAAGGCAAAGACTTGTTGCAGTCGGGAATGAATGTCGATCTCAGGTTTGTAGGTCAACAACTGAACAATGCTTTAGTTGTACCGACAGTAGCGATCGTTACTAGCAAAGGCAATACGGGGGTGCTAATTCCTGATGAGAAAAGTAAACCTAAGTTTCAACCAGTTACTATTGGTTCTACTATTGGCAACAAAATTCAAATACTTGAAGGAGTCAAAGCAGGCGATCGCATTTTTGTTGAACTTCCTGAAGGACAAAAATTAGATGACATCATTAAAAATCGTAAATAGGTAATGGTTAATTGTTAGTTGTTATTTGTTAATTGTTAGTTGTTGCTTGTTCGCGATCGAGTATTAAAAACAGGCAATGACTACAATTGGTAGTAGTGGCTTTAGCTAATTTATTCTATTCTATAAATTGAGCAGCTACAGCCACTAAAGACGAGCATAAGAGTTTATTTATGTGTGTCTATTTAACCACAACAACTAATAACTAAGTAGGTGGGCATAAATAAACGTAAGGTGGGCGCTCGCCGAAACCATATTAGCGAATCGTGACAAATTTTTGCGGCGAGCGCCCACTCTACAAGTTAGCGTTTATTTATGCCCGACTACTTAACAACCAACAACTAACAACCAACAACTAACAATTAACCACAAACAACCAACAACTAACAATTAACAAAAATGGATATTATTGAAAGCGTAAAAATGGCGACAACAACATTAATGGCTAACAAGCTTCGTAGTAGCCTGACAATGTTAGGAATTATCATCGGCAATGCTTCCGTAATTGCGATGATCGGCATCGGTGAAGGAGCTCAGAAATATGTGAGCGAACAAGTTAACTCTCTAGGGCCAAACCTGCTATTTGTAATTCCGGGGAGCCCAGATGCACAGCGTCGTCCCGTTGTTCCACCCCTGACATTAGTGCTCGCAGATGCAGAGGCGATCGCACAGCAAGTTCCCTCTGTCGAAGAAGTCGCCCCCACCCTCAACGACAGTCAACTTGTCACCTACCGCAGTAACAACGCTTCCAGTTCCATCATCGGGACAACACCGCAATTTCTTTCAGTAAGAAGTTTTGACGTTGCTAAGGGTAGATTTATCACAGATTTGGACTTAAAACGGCAGGAAAATGTAGTAGCTTTGGGCTCAGAAATAGCCCAGAGATTATTTGGTGATGTGCAACCAATTGGTCAATATGTCCGCATCAAAAATAACACTTTTCAAGTAATAGGAGTCATGCAGCCCAAGGGTTCAACTTTTGGTGATAACCAAGATATGAACGTATTTGTACCGCTGACAACAATGGCAAATAGAATAGTTGGACGTTCATCTCCCTACGGTATTAGAGTAACATTTATTTCAGTTTCCGTTAAAGATGAAACCCAGATGAAAGCAGCCCAGTTTCAGATTGAAAATCTGCTGCGGCTGCGGCATAAAATTACTAAAGACGATGATTTTACCGTTCGCAACCAACAGGATTTACAAAATACTTTGGGAGGAATAACGGGAGCGCTCAAATTAATGTTAGCTGCCGTTGCCAGTATTTCCCTATTTGTTGGCGGAATTGGGATTATGAATATCATGCTAGTTTCCGTTACTGAACGCACTCAAGAAATAGGTTTGCGGAAAGCGATCGGTGCATCTAGGCAAGATATTTTGATTCAATTTATGATTGAATCGGTGATTTTGTCGGCGGCTGGAGGTGCGATCGGTACGATGATTGGTGTTGGTGGCGTGATGGTAGTTGGTGCGATTAGTCCCCTGCAAGCAGGAGTTTCCCCAGTTGCGATCGCATTAGCTGTAGGTGTTTCCGGTGGTATCGGTTTATTTTTCGGTGTCGTTCCCGCACGACAAGCTGCTAAATTAGACCCGATTGTGGCTTTAAGAACTGCTTAGAATTTCAAGGGTGCGCGATCGGCTTAAAGGGTAGGGGATGGCTAGGCTTTAGATTAAGAGCGATCGCCCACATCTTCCTACTCGATAGAATCCCCAGTAATCTAAAAGTGCGATCGCCCTCAATAAAAGTCAAAAAACTTTCACTCACCACCCACAATCTAAAAGTTATTAGATCTCCCCTGACTACCCTTTCTCTTCAACCAATCCTTACCCAACTTAATCGTCACATCCGATCGCAAACTCCCCGTACTCTCAACCACAACCTCCCCAAAACCCAAAGACTGGCGAATCGCCTCAGCACCCTTAACATTCCCATCTTGAGCCACAATCCGAGTCACCGCCAAAGGTTCAGGCCAAGAGTTCCCTAGTCGCACATTCTCATAGCCAGCTTCAGACAACATACTCACAAACCCATCAGTAGCCGCATCATCTCCCGTACTATCTAAAACAGCCACCCTCAATAATTTCGGGTCTACATTTTCCACTCCCCAGGAATTAGTACCAAAATCAAAGTGTTGAGCCATCAGAGTCTCGACAGCAGTTTCATCAGGTAGCCAATAACTGGCCTTAAACTCCTTGGGATCGCTAAACTCTCCCGGAACCATCAACATCTGTATCCCAGAACGGTCAGTGTGAGTACCAAAACCAACTAAAGCTACTAATTCCTCAATACTCAAATTTGTATCAATATGAGACTGAATTACGGACAAAACTTTCGGCAATTTCGATACCAAACTTAAATTGAGTTCCTGCTCCATAAAAGCCCGCATCAAAAGTTGCTGCCGCTGCACTCGTCCAATATCCCCTAAATCATCATGGCGGTAAAGTAGATACTGCACGATTTGCTCCCCTGTCAGATGTTGCTTACCAGCCTTTAAATCGATGTACAAATGCTGGCTTTCATCTATATACTTCATGTCTTTAGGGACATACATAGTCAAGCCACCCAGGGCATCTACCAAGCTCTTTATCCCTTGAACATTAACAATTACATAGCGGTCAATTCCCACACCACCCAGGAGCGAACTTACCGACTTTGCTGCCAAGGCCGGGCCCCCATAATAATTCGCCTCATTAATTTTGCTCAGCCCCCTCCCCTCAATATCAGTTCGAGTATCTCGCGGGATAGAAAGCAAGCTTAACTTTTTGTTCTGAGGGTCAAATCTCACCAACAGCATCGTATCCGTTAGCCCCTTAAAAGAGTTAACCCAAGTGAAATATCCCGGACTATCTTTAGGCGGCTCATCCAAGTCTGAACTCAGAACCTTGAGCCCCAACACTAAAATATTTACCGGGCGAGTGAGTTCTGGCATCCTCATGTTCATTTTTGCCAGATCCCCTTGAGAAAATACCGCAGCTTCTTCGGGACTCAACTGCTGCTGCTGAAGCGGTGTAGTAGAAAGAGATACTGCTAGCAGGGCTCCGGCTGTGGCGGAAAGCATCGCCACTCCTGCCAAACCAAAACCAAACCCCAGCCAACGTCCTCGGTTAGATTGGGGAGATTTTTTCACGAAAGGTTGACCATTTGTTTGCTTTCTAGGGTCTGGATTTTGCATTTTCTGAGCTGACACGGGCTTCCTCACACACAAAAAGAATTAATAAAAATAGTGGCACTTTGTAGTATCAACCTGGAAACTCCATTAATCAATAGGTTTTGATTTTTAGATTGCCCTCAATTATGCACCCTCAACTATGATAGATGCTTGCCTAGCATTTGCTCAGCTACGCGGCTAATTCCAGGTAGCCAAAGGGGTTGGCGTTTCCAGACCCGAATCATTAGCCCCAAGGTGACGATAAAATAGCTGGTGGTAAGCACGCTACTCGTTAATAACAAGGGTATCGTCCAAGATTCCGCAGAGATGGCTCCAGTTTCCAAGAGAATATGCCCTGAGAGCCAACCCAAAGCTAGGACAATCGCTAATCGGCTGGCGGCTCTGTGTTGGGGGCTTCCTTGACGACGGTAAAGCGTCCACAGGGCCGGGAAAAAGCCGACGATCGGAGTCAATAACACAAACAGTTGCAGGCGGTTCAGATCCGAATTTTCTAAGGGGTCTGTATTTTTCATTTCCAGCAGAGGAGAACAAAGCAGGATTTAACTGATGGATTGTCGGTGGCGATCGCAGATGATATCCACATTTTGATACACTCAATACAGCACGCAGACGCAGGAGAGTATCCTTAGCCATGACCCAATCCCGCAAATCGACTGTTATTTCTCCATCCATATTATCAGCAGATTTCAGCCGGCTCGGAGATGAAATTCGAGCAGTAGATCTGGCTGGGGCCGACTGGATTCACGTTGATGTGATGGACGGTCGTTTCGTTCCTAATATTACTATTGGCCCCCTGATTGTTGAGGCAATTCGCCCCGTTACCAGCAAGCCTCTGGACGTTCACTTGATGATAGTGGAACCTGAGAAATACGTCGAGGATTTTGCTAAGGCGGGTGCTGATATTATCTCGGTTCACGCTGAACATAATGCCTCTCCTCACTTACACCGCACTCTCGGCCAAATCCGCGAACTGGGTAAGCAGGCGGGTGTAGTGCTAAATCCTTCGACTCCTTTGGAGTTGATCGAGCACGTACTCGAACTGTGCGATCTGATCTTGATTATGAGTGTCAATCCGGGCTTTGGCGGTCAGAGTTTCATTCCGACGGTGGTGCCGAAAATTCGCAAACTTCGCCAGATGTGCGATGAAAGAGGCCTTGACCCCTGGATTGAGGTGGATGGCGGTCTAAAAGTTGATAATACTTGGCAGGTTTTGGAAGCGGGAGCAAATGCGATCGTTGCTGGTTCCGCTGTGTTTAAGGCTAAGGATTATGCAGCCGCGATCGAAGGCATTCGCCATAGCAAGCGTCCAACTCCTGAATTGGCAGCAGTTTAAGAAGGAAGAAGGAAGAAGGAAGAAGGAAGAAGGAAGAGGGTAAAATTTAGCAATTTTGACTTTTGACTTCTTTCTTTCTTGTTTTTCTTACCAGGCTAGAGTCGGGGAACCCATTGATAAGTAGTTGGACAACAATAAATAATGTCATTGCGAGTTAACAATTAGCCATTAGCCATTAGCCATTAGCCATTAGCCATTAGCCATTACCAATTACCAATTAACAATTCCCAATTACCAATTCCCAATTACTTAGAAACTTTCGCCAAAATGCTCTCCATTTCGGATAGTTCAACAGCACCAGAGAAGGTTTCTCCCTTCAAGATAAAGAAGGGAGTACCGTCAATTCCTAATGTTTGAGCTATTTGAATGTCTTTCTGAATGGCGGCGGCGGCGGCAGGGCTATTTCTGTCGCTATTAAACTTCTCTAAATTCAGATTTAGATTTTTCGCGATCGCGCTATACAACTCTTCGCTCAACTGTTGTTGTTGCTCGAACAAAGCGTTATGATACTCCCAAAATTTCCCTTGCTGCTGAGCTGCCCAAGCTGCCTTCGCGGCTGGTAGCGCTTGCGGGTGAATTTGAACCAGGGGAAAATGTTTGAATGCTAAAGTAACTTTGTCCTGGTGTTTTGCCATAAACTGATTGACTGTATTGTGAGCTCTGCTGCAAAAGGGACATTGAAAGTCAGAGAACTCTATGAGAACAATTTTCTGCGAAGGTGAACCAGTAGTAGGAGAATCTGCGATCGCAGCTTGAGGATTATTTTTTACTTGCTCCAAAAATGACTGCCTAGCCGATCGCAATCGATCTTGTTGTTGTTGCTGGTACGCCTGTACTGACTCCAAAATTACTTCGGGATTTTCGCGGATAATTTGTAAGACTTGCTCCTTTAATTTGCCTTCTGGTTGTTGAGTATTATTAGCTGATTGGGCGGAGGGCGAACAACCGATTAAAGTCAGGCAAACTATTAAAAGTGCTGCTAGTGAGAAAACTTGCAGGCGATAGAGTTGATTCCGCATAGACGATATGTTCATAACAAATGTGAAACTCTAAATTTTCAATCTCAGGGGCAAATCAATTTAAATATACCTTAGATATTGCTGGTAACGCCGCCCTCTGGGTGTTGCAAAAGAAAAGAGCGATCGCACTGATGCGATCGCTCTGGATTTCCCGGAAAACTTAGTTAACTCTCAAGCCGCCTCTCAACTTAATCCTAGCGGCGATTGCTTAGCCACTTAGCGGCGACAATTCCCAAAATACCCGCAACAATCGGATTGCCCAAAAACTTCATCAAACTGGGCTGATCTGCCAACACTTCGCGGAAAATATCGGGGTGGGAGTGGTAGGTAAACGATGCCAACCTCGCCACATCATCAGCAGTCATGTGGTTCGGATTGTGAGTCGAAAGTCCTAGCTGTTGCTCTAAAGCGCGATCGCTCAGTCCTTTCTTGCTCAAATGCTTAAAGAATTCCCGCGCCACATCATCCCGTTCATTCGGTTTAATTTGCGCGATCGCCTTTTGCAACTCCGGCTCTAATTGAGCAGGCGAAACGTTATCATGGTGCAAAGATTGACCGAATAACTGTCTGCGCTGAGCTGGAGTAGTCCGCTGAGCAAAGTCATCAAAATTTTCGTATTCGTCGGCCGATACTGCCGGCATTTCTTCAGTATTTCCGTGCGACAAATCGTTCATGATTTGACGTTTGTATTGGTCGCTGGTAGCCATGATATTTTTCTCCAATTTTCAAAACTTATGCGTCTCAATCTGTAATTCAGAAATTACGCTCTCGGCTGCGAGTGGAAGATTACTTCGCTTAGCTCGCCCTGACAACAATTAGACTTGTAATTAATTCCCTAAGTCTTAAATTACTTAAGCCTTACTCGCTTAAATGACTTAAGCCTTACCAGAGTTGTACTCAATCTGGTTGGATTGCTGATCGTATTTCGCCGTCAAAATCAGTTTTTTATCTGGGGCATACATCAAAACCGTTACATCTTGATTCGGGAAATTGTGATGAAAACCTTGGGCTAAAGATTTTGCTAAATCCTTTACTTCATTAGGGCGGACTTGCGGCGTAATTACAACACCTAACTTGTTGTTGTCCCGGATATAAACGTCTTGTACTACATTCTTTGCAGTCTGCATCACCCAATTGCCAAAATCTTGACCAACTGGGGTATTTCCTCGTTGTAGCTGTGCGTAATAATTGGAATTACTACCAATTGCTACTGGTAGATTAGTCGGTTTCTGGGCTGCGGGTGCTCCCGCACAGGCTGTAGAAATAGTCAGGACTAAAACCAACATTAGCCCGGTAATAATTTGGCGACTTTTCTGAAAAAAATTCATTTTTTCCTCCTTCTGCGAAACGCTCTTAACAGAATGATTAATTACTGATCTCTGTTTTCATTCTGTACTATAAACAGAGGGTCTAGATAGAAACTTAGCTACCCAGACCCTCTGAGTTAGTATTAAGCGCGGTTTACTTTTTCCTTCACGTCATCTTTGATATCTTCGACTCCGTGGCGGACTTGAGCTTCTTTTTGCTTCATTTGGCCTTCAGCTTTATCCTTTGGATCGCCAGTAACATTACCTAGCGCTTCTTGAGCCACACCTTCAAGGTTTTTGCCAGTAGCTTTGGCGCGATCTTCTACACTCATGATCTTTCTCCTATTCTGTAAAGTTGTTTACTTTTTTTGTCTTAAACTCATGGTATTAACAAATTCCTTGCTTTACCCTCTACCAAGAGGTAGATTAAAGAAAAAGGAGAGAATCTGATAGCAACCGCTAAATATTTAAATCTTTCTGCCTTCTGCGACAACTATATTTGGGAATAACTTCGCAACTACAAAACAAAGTCCGCCTGTGCGGACTGTAAAAATAAATTTAACCCCTACACTCTCCATAAGGGTTTTGTTTGACAAGATTACGATTTGAACTGTTTAGCTTCAAAAGATGTTAATGTTTTGTTTCTTCATCTATCTTTTGATTAAGTTCTTCTTTTAAGATTTCCGCTGCACGGAGAGTTTGAGCCTCAGCTTGCCGATGTTCACCTCCAGCTTTCTCTGCTACCTCGCAGAGTAATTCTGCCCTAGCTTCTCGATTTTTCTGTTCAACATACTGGATATGGGTTGTTGCTGATTCTTCGTCAATCATGAGCTTTCACCATGTTTTTTAGATAATTTATTTAAATGAGGGACAGTTCCCGGTAAATTCAACCATGCTTTTATAGTAAGAGAAATAGTTGAGCTATTCATCTGCCTATAGAGATAATATATAAGATTTAAAGCTAATACAAAAGGAACAGAAACTTTAACGCCTTCAACTGCTCTCAGACTGACCTATCATGCTTTTAAGGCCGCAGTCTCAATGGTAAGTTTAACACCGAGACTGCGGCGCTAAAAGTAGATTGGCGTAAGTCCTATGCTCATCAAAAATTTTAGGTGTTTCAGCAGTCACGAACCCCCCTTTGTTAGGGGGTTATAGGGAATCGATGAGGTTAACTTTGAAGCGTCTAATCAATGAATCCCATCAGTGTGAAAGTATCATCAGTTTCGTTGGGAGCTATAGGGCGACTGCCACCCATCACGGAGTAAAGTTCGCTAATTTGCAGCGTGCTCGAACCAACTGGGCGGTTTCCAGCTTCAGAGTACATTTCCATTACCTGAAAGTTATCTGCCATGACTGGCCGATTGTCCACTATTTCTATCACTTCCAGAGAACTTGATTCTATGGGGCGGTTGCGGATAGTCTCAAACACCTCAAAATCATTAGCTCCAATTGGTCGATTCTGAGGTAGAGGATTATGATACAATTGAATGTCTGGCTGTTTGCGATCGCTCATTGCTTTGTCCCTAATTGTTAAAGCCATAACTTGAGATATACTCCCTGATTTTTGGGTAACAGCCTCATTAGCTGCAACTTCCTCTGTCTTACCACTGTTTCTGCGTCCCTGGCTCGCGGTTTTCTTGCCAGTTCTGTTAATCGCCATAATTAAATACCTCTGTGTTGCTGAGTAGGTTTACTATTGACTAGAAGAAGCACTTTTTTAGTCAGCTTTCAATTCTACTGTCAATAATTAAAATATCCTAAATTGTACCAAATATTTTAATTTAATTGCAATCTAACTACATATTTGTTAATATTTATAAGTAACATAGCATTCTCTGATAGTTACTATGGGAGATAAATTTTATCTTCAAGCTCCCTTTGAGCCGACTGGGGATCAACCGAAGGCGATCGCGCAACTAACTTCAGGCGTACTTGCAGGCGATCGCTTCCAAACTCTACTTGGTGCGACGGGTACAGGCAAAACCTTTTCAATAGCTGCGGTTATTGAGAAAGTTGGCAGACCTACCCTAGTTTTAGCACATAACAAGACTTTAGCTGCTCAACTGTGCAACGAATTGCGAGGTTTTTTCCCCAATAATGCCGTCGAATACTTCGTCAGTTATTACGACTATTACCAGCCAGAAGCATACATTGCCGTCACCGATACATACATCGAAAAAACAGCAGCAATTAACGACGAGATCGATATGTTGCGACACTCAGCAACGCGATCCCTCTTTGAACGCCGCGACGCGATCGTAGTAGCATCAATTAGCTGCATCTACGGCTTAGGAATGCCAGCGGAATATTTAAAAGCTGCTATCCCTTTTCAGGTAGGAACCGAAGTTAACCAGCGGCAACTATTGCGAGATTTAGTTAACATTCAATATAGCCGCAACGACTTAGATTTAGGTCGAGGAAAATTCCGCGTCAAAGGTGACGTACTGGAAATTGGCCCCGCCTACGAAGATAGAATAATTCGCATAGAATTCTTTGGCGATGAAATTGATGCGATTCGCTATGTTGACCCCGTAAGTGGTGGAATTATCCAAAGCGTAGAAGCTTTGAATATTTATCCCGCCCGTCACTTCGTAACCGCTGAAGACAAATTGGAGGCAGCTTGTCAAGCAATTGAAATCGAAATAGAAGACAGCGTAGAAGAACTAAAAAAAGCGGGTAAATTAGTAGAAGCACAGCGTTTAGAACAACGAACTCGCTACGATTTAGAAATGTTGCGAGAGGTTGGTTACTGCAATGGAGTCGAGAATTATTCCCGCCATTTAGCAGGGCGAAATGCTGGAGAACCGCCCGAGTGTTTAATTGATTATTTTCCCAAAGATTGGCTGTTAGTAATAGATGAGTCTCACGTCACCGTGCCACAACTACGGGGAATGTACAATGGCGACCAAGCCAGAAAGAAAGTGTTAATCGAGCATGGATTTCGCTTACCTAGCGCCGCAGATAACCGGCCTTTGAAAGCAGAGGAATTTTGGGAAAAAGTAAACCAGTGTATTTTTGTTTCTGCTACCCCTGGGAATTGGGAAATAGAAATCTCTGAAAGTCGAGTTGCCGATCAGGTAATTCGCCCCACAGGGTTAATAGATCCTGAGATCTATGTGCGTCCGACTGAGGGGCAAATTGACGATTTGCTAGGCGAAATTAAAGAGCGCGTACTTCTGCAAGAGCGGACATTAGTGACAACCTTAACTAAACGCATGGCGGAAGATTTAACAGAATATTTGCAAGAACGCGGAATTAGAGTCCGGTATTTGCACTCAGAAATTCAGTCAATTGAGCGCATAGAAATTCTGCAATCTTTGCGAGATGGAGATTTTGATGTATTAATTGGAGTCAATTTATTACGGGAGGGATTAGATTTACCAGAGGTGTCTTTGGTAGCAATTCTAGATGCAGACAAGGAAGGGTTTTTAAGGTCAGAACGTTCTTTAATTCAAACCATTGGTAGGGCGGCTCGTCATGTCCGGGGACAGGCGATATTGTATGGTGATAACTTGACAGATAGCATGATTAAAGCCATTGATGAAACTGATAGGCGGCGAGGGATTCAGTTGGCCTATAACAAAATGCACGGAATTACACCGCAGTCAATTGCGAAGAAGTCATCTAAGAATGCAATTTTAGCCTTTTTAGATGTGTCGCGGCGGCTAAATTCTCAGCATTTAGAAACGGTCTACGAACAGATAGATGAGTTATCTTTGGAAGAGATACCTGAGTTGATTGGTCAGTTGGAAGTGCAGATGAAGGAAGCGGCGAAGAAGATGGAGTTTGAAGAGGCGGCTAAGTTTCGCGATCGCATTAAGCACTTGCGAGATAAACTACTAGGTCATTAGTCGCTTTAGTAGTAGTAAGGTGGGCATTGCCCATCTTACTATTTTGATAAAAAAGTATAAAGAGTTTAAAAATTAGCGATCGCATTCAGTGGGCTAGACCCAATTGTAGGTTATTGATAAACAATTTATAATCTCAGCATTACTTTCAGTCCATCTGCTATTGGCTGATACTCTTCAGGAGTTAGTGTGCCTTGGTAAGCTAATATTCGCTTAATGTCCAAACATCGCAATTGATCTAGCAAGACGATAGAATCTAGTGGTAGATTGGCAACTCCAGCAGCAAGGCAGGGATATAAACTGGGATTTTGTATTACCCAATCTCCAGATTTTGTTGTCATAGGTGCAACAACTATGACTTGATAGCGTATTACTCCTGTAAGCCTTGGTAGAGTAATTACTACTGCTGGTCGTCTCCCTTGTTGTTCACAACCTGAAGGAGATTGCTTGGGGAAATTAACTATTAGTACATCCCTGACACTTATTGATTTAACCAATAGATTCTTCTACCTCCTCGCTGTCTACAACTAACCCTATGCCTTCCACATAACGCACAGGTTTACAGTTCTTCATCGGGTTTCTTTCTCCCCACTCATAAGGGAGGTCTTCTTCTTCACTATCAAATTCTCGCCAAGGATTATTTTTTATGTCGGTCATTTCGGGTACAAATTCCAGCACATCTTCTATTCCAACAGGCAATCCTGTTAGTTTTCCTAATCCTTGGATAATGGCTGCAAGAGTGGATAGGTCGATTTGATGCTGTTCATTGCCATGTTTTACCAGTTGGTAAATGATTGCAGGGGAACTATCTGTACCGACAGCTTGTATCAACTTTTCAGGAGTTAAGCAGCGCTCTTGGAGATATTCTGCTAGTTTGAAACGAATTTCACTCATAAATTTAGTTGAGAACAGTTGAGGTGCGGAAGGCGATCGCTTTTCCACTTTCCCTATTTTAGGGGAAAATTTGGGGAGGCGATCGCACTTTTTTTTATTAACTTCTTAACCTCTCCTTAGTGTATTCGTGCTCTAAGATGTCGGCCCTCGATCAATCATCTTCAGAAGATTCATCTGGTTTTGACTTGTATTGAGAAAGCTCATCTTTCAAATGGCAATTCTCATGGTGTAGCTCAGACTCTATAAAAAGCTGCCTTTCCTCAAGATTTTGAACCCGAGTTACAAGATTTTGAACCCAAGTTACAAGATTTTGAATCCGAGTTACAAGCGGTTTGAAGTAGGGAATATCTTCAATCCCTTGAGACTTGGCTTGCTGGAGTGCGATCGCAACCTGTCGAGGATCTGCCTGTGTATCCAGTTGTGCCTCTTGGTAGAGTCGATCCACTAAATTGGCTAGTTCCAGACCATGAGGATGGTCAGCTAATTTTGCAAGTAACTCCAGAGGGGCTGGTTTTGTGTTATGGTGGTTCATACAATTAAAAAAATCAAAGTAATTCCTTGAAACGGCTGCGCTAGCGTGCATCAAGCTGTTTCAAGATTTAGTATTGCAAAAAGCGTCTAGACTTGCAGGTCTGGGGCGCTTATTTTTATAATTTAGCACACTTGAGCGAATAAAGCAATCTAGCAGTTAAGTTTTAGGTGCTTACCATAGTTTTTTTCAGTCGTGCTTTTGCGTAAGGTAATTACTTCTTAAGTACAAATACAGACGATCTAGTTACCTTAATAAGTGTATACCTAAGCTATAGCATATAGTGCATATGTTATAATGCACTATATGCACTATACCCAAGCACTTAAAACATATGTCTCTAGATAAAAACGCTCAATCTGACCAAAATGTTTGGCAGATAGCTGAGGAAGTCATAGAGGACTATCCCCAAAATGATTTAACTCCCCTAGCTCTGAAACCTGTTTCATCGACCGACAACAATCCCAAAAAGGATTTAATGCCCCTGCCACTCGTTCATTCAGATCTTGATGAGTACGGCTTTGACCCCTACGAATTCCGAATCTACGCCCATATTGTTCGCAGAACAGGGGGCAAGCTCGACGGTAAGTGTTTCGCCAAGCTCAAGAAAACAGCAGAAATTTGCAAAATGAGTGTCAGAAAAACCCAATATGCGCTCAAAACTCTTTGTGATGCGGGCTTAATCTTGAAAGAACAGCGTAAAGGGCGTAGTGACATTTACAGACTAGCCCCCAAAAGCAACTGGAAACCCAAAGAACAATTACAGGATATTCGACAGAAAGCAAAAGAGTCGAAAGTTGATAAATTGGAAGACTCCGAAGAAGATCCAACTAATATAAATGAATAACTACTAACACCATGTATGACCAACAACTCAACAAAAATCCCCTTTGTTGACCTCTCCCTCCAACATCAACCCATCCAAAGTCAAATAGAACAAGCTATTGCACAAGTCATCCAGAAAGGAGACTTCATTCTCGGCCAACAACTCGCCGAATTTGAATCAGCATTTGCCACAGCTTGCGGTGTAAAATATGGCATCGGGGTGGGCAGTGGTACAGATGCGATCGCGCTAGGACTTCAAGCTTGCGGGATCGTCCCTGGCGACGAAATCATCCTCCCAGCAAACACCTTTATCGCTACCATCATCGGCGTTCTTCGGGCCAAAGCGACACCAGTATTAGTAGATTGCGAACCTTACACCGCTCTTATTGACCTCACAGCAGCAGAAAAAGCCATAACCCCCAAAACCAAAGCAATTATCCCCGTGCATCTCTACGGGCAAATGGTATCGCCTAATCAACTTCTAAATCTTGCCAAAACCTACAATTTAATAATATTTGAAGATGCCGCCCAAGCACACTTAGCACAAAGAGAAAATTACCGTGCAGGTTCCTTTAGCAAAGCGGCAGCATTCAGCTTTTATCCTAGCAAAAACTTAGGAGCCTTTGGCGATGGGGGGATGCTCGTTACTAACGATCGAGAATTAGCAGAAAAAATGCTGATTTTTCGTAATTATGGTGCATCCCAGAAATATTTGCACACAGAATTAGGAACCAACAGCCGCCTCGACACCTTGCAAGCAGCCGTGCTAAATGTTAAGCTTCCATACTTAGAGGGTTGGAATCGCGAGCGCAATTTAGCTGCTCTGCATTATAATGAACTATTAGATCCCCTGAAAAAAAAAGGGATCTTCCCCATCCAAAACCAGAGTGGCAATGGTAACATTTATCATCTATACGTAATCAGGGTGACAGATGAATGTCCCCTTACCCGCGATATCCTTCAGGAGAAACTCGCAGTTAACGGCATTCAAACAGGCATTCACTATCCCATACCTTGCCATCTCCAACCTGCCTATCCAAACTTAGGTAATTTAGGCGATTTCCCTAATGCAGAAAATCTCTGCAAACAGATTTTATCATTACCAATGTATCCCGGACTGAGAAAAACTCAAGTTGAGCAAGTAGTGGCGGGGATTGCATCTTTAATTGGTAATTGGTAATTGGTAATTGGTAATTGGTAATTGGTAATTGGTAATTGATAATTGGTAATTGGTAATTGGTAATTGTTATTGTTCGCTGTGCTCCGCGTGTCAAGCGCAGCGCAGTTGTTCGCTGTGCTCAGCAATCTGAGGTGTTGCGAAGGTAATGAAGTAAACTAAGTCCGAAGCGATCGCAATAGGTTGAGATCGCCTTGAGGTTTCTAAAGGTAGGACTGATGAATTGTAACTTTGTGGTAAGGTTTTGAGATTGCTTCACTGCGTAAGCGCTACGCGCAGGCTACGCCAACGCAATGACAACTAACAACCAACAACTAACAGCCAACAACCAACAACCAACAACTAATAGCTAACAACCAACAACTAACAATTAACAATTAACAACCAACAACTAACAACTAACAAAAATCATGCAGATCGCGCAAAAAATTCCTATTGCTTTCAAAAGGCACTTTTTTACTACAACTTTTCTCCTACTATTAGCGATTCTTTATGCTCCGCTAATAATCCACTGGTATGATGGATGGTTGAACAAAACTATTGGCATCGAGCATGAATATTTTAGTCATGGTTTAATTGGTCTACCTTACGCTCTTTACATTGCGTGGACACATCGCCATCGCTGGAGCAAATTACCAGATTTATTTCATCCTTTGGGAGCGGTTTTACTAGCAATAGCAGGGATATTTTATCTCAGCAATTTGAGCGATCTAGTAAATTTATCTTTTCCACTGATTCTAGCAGGAATGTGCTTATCCTTAAAGGGATTTCCAGGGTTTAAGTCACAAAGAATACCGCTGCTATTTGTCCTACTGGCAACGCCTAATTATATTCCCTATCTCATTGAACCTTACGCCTTACCATTGCAGCACCTCATTGCTACAGTAACAGGTTTCATTTTGACCCAAATTGGCTTAGATGTTACAGTTGAAAATATTTACTTATATGTCAGGGGTAGAATTGTTGAAGTCGCCCCCCACTGTGCAGGGCTAAAAATGTTATTTACCAGTTTTTATGTTAGCTTAATGCTATTGCATTGGACAGGAGTTTGGAGTTCTCGCAAGAGAAGTATGTTATTTTTGTCTCTAGCTATTATCCTCAGCATTACTGCTAATATTATCCGAAACACTTTGTTAACTCTTTTTCACGGTACTGGTCGAGAAAAAGCTTTTGCTTGGCTTCACGCAGGATGGGGAGGAGATTTGTATTCAGCTTGTATGTTAGGTATGTTGGTGGTGATACTCAATGGGATGGAAAAGTATTTACCAAGTAAATTTGAATAGTAATTGCTAACGGTTAATTGTTAACAAATAATTGCAATTCCCGATCGGTAAAAATCCCTCAGTCTGTCTGTTTCCGCATCTCGCCGTCTCCTTCCTTATTCCTAATTTTCAATTTTAAATTCCCGATTATGTTGCAATTGCCCAAATCATATCAACTATCAAAAATTGTCGTACTATTGTTTTTACTCATGCTCGTTACCGCTGAAGCTATTCCCAGCTACTTGAAAGGACAATGGGCTTGGATGAAGCCGCCCCAAGTTGCCACACTTAAGGAATTAAGAATTTTGCGTAGTGAAGGGTTAACACTTCCTGGTGGGGCAAAAAGCGCCCATAGAAATATAATGATTAGCGGTCACAAATGGTTAGTTCAAGAACTTAAATATGACGAAAAAAGTGCAATTTTGTTACTACTTACCCAAAATGACCATAAAGATAAACCTCAAGTAGAATGGACTGATATTAAGGGATTTCATAACTGGAAAACTGACTCCTACCAGACTCTAAATTTTACAGTAGACTTACAAGAAAAAATCCCAAAAAGTTCTCAGGACATTTCAGTTGCGGCCCAATTCTTCCGAAGCTGGGATCAAAAACAAACCTTTGCTGTTTTGCAGTGGTACGCTCAACCTTCTGGGGGTTCGGCGACACCTAGTAGTTGGTTTTGGGAAGACAGCAAGGCACAGTTATCTAATCGTCGCGTTCCCTGGGTGGCTGTTTGTATTTTAATTCCTCTTGAACCTTTAGCTGATATTGAGAAAGCTCGATCGCTAGCAATATATTTCGGTCAAAATGTCCAGTTAGCTTTGATGAAAGATGCTCTACGCTTTTAGATTTTAATAGGAGTATGGGCGGGAAATATTACAAAAATATAGATTTATGGAAACCAAAAATAACTCAAAAATCCCCAATCCTCAATCCCAAGTTAAAACTGGAATTGCTCTCTACCTGGCAAGCTTCTACTCAGCAGCTTGGACTCTTTCTTTTACTGCCCTATTTTGGGGATTAAATACCAAATTCGAGCGGAGCGCTTTCGCTGAGTTGGTGAGCAAAAATCTCCCTACATTACCTGCTCTCAAAGAGCCACAACAGCAGCAACAACCGACTATTCCTGTTAACATAAACGCCCAGCTTCCAATCAATCCTGCTTTTAGCAACCGTGCTTACCTCTTGGGCCCCGGAGATCAAATTTCTATTCAAGTTCAGCGCTTCCCAGATTTAGGTTTAGCTGGCTCAATTAGTCAGGAAGGGTTAGTTGTGCTACCACTAATCGGAGCAGTGAATTTGCGGGGCCTCACTGTCGAACAAGCACAGCAAGTTATCCGCGATCGCCTCAACAGATTTATCAAAAATCCCAATGTTGCTGTCTCCCTGATAATTCAGCGTCCCGTAACCGTCACAGTCACAGGTCAAGTCGCCAGGCCTGGTTTTTATCCCCTACCAACTCCTCAAATCTCTGCGGCCCTTTTCGCAGCATCCGGTACTACTTCCACTGCTGACTTGCGAGGGGTACTGGTACGCCGCACTTTAGCTAACGGTGCGATCGCCGAACAGAAAATCGACCTACTAACCCCCCTGCAAACTGGTATCGCGCCGCCCGATTTGCGTCTAGAAGACGGAGATGCCATTATCGTGCCTTACCAACAAGTCACAGCCGATCGCAAGTCCGACCGCGATGTGGCTGCCAGATACAGCTTGGCGGCGGCCCAGGGGCCCGTACAAGTCACAATTGCGGGAGAGGTGAGTAAGCCTGGTTTTTATACTTTACCTGCTGGTTCGGGGCGGATTTCTGGTGCTTTAGTCGCTGCGGGAGGCGCAACTTTGAAAGCTGACTTGCGGGAAGTGCGAGTGCGGCGGACATTAGTTGATGGTTCGACAGTGGAAGAACCAATTGATTTGTACACTCCCTTAGTAAATGCTACAGAACTGTTCGATTTCCCTTTGCAAAATGGAGATGCGATCGTTGTTCCAGAACTAGAAGCAGGTAAAGAGCAAGATTACAACCGCGCTTTAGTTGCTAAGTCAACTCTGATTAAGCCCCAGATTTATGTTCGAGTTTTGAGCTACGCTAGTGGTGGGCTAACTTCATTCTATGTACAAAATGGTAGTAGATTTTTAGATGCTCTCAATGGCGTGCCTCTCAATGCTGCTGACCTCCGAAAAATCGCCCTATTTCGCTTCGATCGAGAGCAAGGTATAGCCATTAGCCAAAAACTAGATGCTAAGGCTGCTTTAGAGGGCGATGTTTCTCAGAATCCTTTACTGGAAGATAACGATGTGATTGTCATTGGTCGCAATTTGGTAGAGAGAATTAGCTATGTTATCAATACTGCTACTCGACCATTCCGCGATATTTTGGGATTCGTTCTTTTCTTCGAGCAGTTGCGAGAAGGAGCACAAAATCTCTTCGGGCCAAATTCAAGTGGTGGTTCTGGACGATAAATGAAGAAGGGGCTAGGGGCTAGGGGCTAGGGGCTAGGGAAAGAGGGGGAGCGGGGGAGCGGGGGAGCGGGGGAGCAATATCAGGACTTACGCACCCAACCACAGAAACCGGGTTTTTTGACGAAAATACTTCGCTGTTACCCAGATTCTCTCAAAAACCCGGTTTCTAGGGCCATGAGCGTAAGTCCTGAATATGCCAATTACCAATTACCAATTACCAACTAACAACTAACAACTAACAACTAACAACTAACAACTAACAATTACCAATTACCAATTACCAATTCCTATGGCTCCAGTAATAGTTAAGCGTTATCTAATTGCTTTCAAGCAATACAAATGGGTCGGATTAGTCACTTTTGCAGCAGCAGTGGGCGTGTCAGGGTTAGTAGCAACTCGTCCAGAAACAGCTCCTAATTACACTGCTACAGGTATTCTTAGCTACCACCGTCCTCCTGTGATCTTTTCAAGCACTGCTACTGATATTCAAAAGCAGGGGCAGGAAGTAACAAAAGAAATGCTGCTGGACAAAAAGGTAATCGAAGCAGCAGCGAAAGAAGTAGAGGTTTCGCCAGAAAAGATGACAAAAAATGTGTCAATAAAGATGCCGAAATCAAACGACCAAGGTGCGGGAATTGAAGTCTCTTACAAGAATAAAGATCCTAAGAGAGCAGAAAAAATTGTAGATACAGTAATGAAGGAAATGGTTAAACAAAGCCAGTTAATTAATACTTCTATACTGCGAGAGACGATCGTCCAGATTAACAACCGTTTACCACAGGTAATTCAGGATCTCAGAGCTGCTGAAGAAAAACTTCAACTCTACGAGAGACGAGAGGGAGCATCTATTTTGGCATTTCAGACTGCTGCTTTGCCTCAAGCGATCGCCTCAGCGCAACAGCAACAGCGGACGATTCGATTTCAGTTGGACGGCGTTAATGCTCAAATTAACAGCCTGGAAGGGCGATTGGGATTGAATGCAGATCAAGCTTACGTGGCTCAAGCTCTGGCTGCTGACCCAATTATTGCTCAACTGCGATCGCAACTTTTCGATATTGAGTCTCAGTTACAAGTGCTGCGCCTGGATTTTCAGGACGAACACCCGAAAGTAGTCGAGTTAACTAACACCAAACAAGCACTGGATCAACAGTTACAGCAGCGAGCGGCTGAGGTACTTGGAGGTGACGGAGTAGCAGCACCCTTAAGTGCGGCGAAGATTCGAGTAGACTCTGCTTTAGATCCCGCCAGACAAGAATTAGCTAAAACTTTGATTAATTTGCAAACTCAGCGGGAGATGCTGCAACAGCAACTTGTTGGTATTGCGAAAACGGAACAACAACTGCGGCGGGAACACGCGACGCTTCCCAATAAACAGTTAGAACAGACGCGCATCGCACAGGAAGTAAACCTGAAGAAGACTCTCTACGATAAGATGCAATCTGCCCGGGTGGATGCTCAGGCGGCGATCGTGGAGACAACAGGTTCTTTGAGAATTTCTCAGTTTGGAAAAGCTGAGAATCTCAAATTGACTCCTAAAAGTCGGTCTGCAATCTTGGCAGTGGGGGGATTTGCTGGGATATTACTAGGGGGCGGAGTCATCTTTTTACTGGGAATGCTGGGTGGGAAGTTCTACACTTGGGAGGAAATTCGCTCGGCTTTGGAAGAAGGGGATGTGGAAGTATTGGGAATTTTGCCTTTTGCGATCGCCCTTGACTCCAGTAGAGATGATATGCCGATCGCCCTGGAAGCTAATTCTCCTTATCTAGAATTTTACGAGAAACTTCGCAGCAATCTACGCCGCGTTGGAGAAAAACCTCCGAAGCTGGTAATACTAACTTCTGCTACTGCTCTTGAAGGCAAGACTTTTAGCGCTTACAATTTAGCGATCGCCTCGGCTCGTGCTAGTAAGCGGACTTTGTTAATCGAAGCAGATTTGCGATCGCCCTCTTGGGTTCAATTTTTGAAAGTCGCTCCCGATCCCGCTAGTTCTATTGAACCCCTACGTTACTACGGCGATCTCTGCGAGTGCATTCGGCTTGTCCCAGCCGTTGAGAACCTATTTGTCATACCCAGTCCCGGGCCTCTGCGACAAGCCGCTGCTGTACTGGAATCCAGCGAAATCCGGCGGCTACTTACAGAAGTTCGCCACCGCTTTGATTTTATAGTTATCGACTCCCCCCCTTTAAATGAATACAGCGATGCCCTGACCTTGGAACCATATACTGATGGCATAGTTTTAGTAACAAGGCAAGGTCATACTAATTCTGAAACATTGACTGAAGTAAGCGATCGGTTAACAGAATTTGATGAAGAGCTAAACAAAGTAGGGCCGCGACTGTTAGGAGCGATCGTTAATGGTGCTGACATTGCAGTTGAGTTCCCCGATCGGATTGAGGAAATAGATATCCCCCTCGTACACTTTGCTGATTCCCCTACACAAGTGAAATCAAAACCAATGTCAAAACCAAGAAGAAGGGGCTAGGGGCTAGGGGCTAGGGACTAGGGAAAGAGGGGGAGAGGGGGAGCAGAAGAAGGGGCTAGGGGCTAGGGGCTAGGGACTAGGGAAAGAGGGGGAGAGGGAGATGGGGGAGAATTTTTCCCAATTAGCAATTAGCAATTAGCAATTAGCAATTAGCCATTACCAATTACCAATTACCAATTACCCATTACCAATTCCTTAATCACTCTTCTGAAAATAACCCTAACAGAGGGCTGAGTAAAGCTCCGAATACAAATCCGCCAGCGTGTGCCCAATAAGCAATTCCTCCCCCTTCCATACCAATATTTGCCGGGGCATTCACCGAAGCGACACCATAAAATGCTTGCTGTAAAAACCAAAACCCTAAAAACCAGAAAGCAGAGATTCGCACAGTAGTAAAAAATATACCCAAGGGAAGTAATGTGAGAACTTTAGCTTTAGGATATCTGAGAATATAGGCTCCCATAACGCCCGCGATCGCACCGCTAGCCCCCAAGGAAGGAATCTGAGATGCAGAGGAGAAATACCACTGCGTTAAGGAAGCCAACACACCACAAGCTAGGTAAAATACGATAAATTTGACATGACCTAAACGGTCTTCTACGTTGTTGCCAAATATCCACAGAAATAGCATATTCCCAGCGACGTGAAGAAAACCTCCATGTAAAAATTGGGAAGTAATTAATGTCACCCATTCTGGAAAAGGAGATGCTGGTATAGACACCGGGCAGATATCAGTAAGCTGACAAGGAACAACAGCCCACGAGTAGAAGAATCGAGTTAGTTGCCCCTCTGGTAAAGTTAGTTCGTAGATAAACACCAATATATTAACAGCAATCAGTCCATAGGTGACATAAGGCGTAATAGTGGTGGGATTCTCATCGCGTAAGGGAACCACAGGCTTTTCCTCTCGATTAAAGTTTGGGAATTAAGATAACTTACTCCTCGGCAGAATGTCTCCTCTCTAAGGGATGATTAAGTTAGGGAGAAGCATACCCGCTTGAGGACATTGGAACAGTGAGGGTGCGCTCCTCTTTCTTGAGTTTAAGTTTTCTGCGAATAAGTCAAGTCCTAAGCTGTTACGCATTTAAACAGTCTGGAAATAGGGTTTTAAGGGTGGAAATAATCGTAAATTTCCTGCGCTAAACGCGGCCCAATCCCAGGAACCTCAGCCAGTTGTTCTAGAGTTGCCAAACGAATATAGTCAACAGAGCGAAAATGTGCTAACAATTGTTTCTGGCGATGATGTCCCAAACCGGGAATTTCATCTAATCGCGATCGCTTCATCCTATCACTTCTTCGATCGCGGTGAAAACTCACAGCAAATCTATGAGCTTCATCGCGCAAACGCCGCAATAACTGCACTCCTGGCTGTTCGGAATCAGTAGCTAAAGGTAAAGATTCTCCGGGCAAAAAAATCTCTTCTCGCTGCTTAGCTAAACTCACCACTCGCAATTCTTCTAGCAAATTCATCTCCCGCAAAACTTCCACTACTGCGGACAATTGACCTTTTCCACCGTCAATCATAATTAAATCTGGTTTATCCACTATATCGCTAAATCCTTCGGCTTTTATTCCTCTTTCTTCTTCCTTCTTCTTTCCAAATCTACGACCAATAACTTCCGCTAAACTGGCAAAGTCATCAGAATGACCGGATTTAACTTCAGGATTTTTAATTTTGTAATGACGGTAGTGTTGTTTTGCTGGCAAACCATCAATAAATACGACGCGAGAAGCCACTGCATCAGAACCTTGAATGTGTGAAATATCGTAACCTTCTATACGGTGTGGCAACTCTGGCAAATCAAGAATTTCTGCTAAATCTTGCATTGCTTGAGAGTTGCGATCGCCTAATTTTTGCATCCTTGCTAATTCATATTCAGCATTACGTTCTACCATCTCAATTAATTCTGCCTTAGTTTGCCGCTGCGGTGCGACAATACTCACTTTTCGCCCTTTATGACTGCTTAACCAATCTGCTAATATCTCTCCCTCTGGTAACTCATACTGCACTAAAATCTCAGATGGAATTTCCACTGATTCTACATTTTGATAATGTTCTTCTAAGACTCGCTGTAAAATAGCTCCAAGTTCTAACCCCCCTCTTCCCCCCCCTTGTAAATGGGGGGATGAATCAGAAGATAAATCATCATTAAGCCCCCCCTTAGTAAGGGGGGGGTGGGGGGGTATCTCAGCAATAAATCCCAATCTTCCTACTAGCTGACCCGCCCTAATTTGGAATAATTGAATACAAGCGTGTCGGTCATCATTAGCAAGTGCGATCGCATCTCTGGAAACCGTATCATCAGGCAAAGATACTTTTTGATCCGCACTCAAAGACTGTAAACCTTTAATTTGATCGCGAATCCGAGCAGCAGTTTCAAAATTCAAATCTGCCGCCGCCTGGTCCATTTGTGAATGCAAACTTTCAATCAATTCTTGAGTCCTTCCCTGGAAAATCATCGCGACTTTCAGCATCATTTTACGATATTCTTCAACTGCAATCAACCCTTGACAAACGCCAACGCAGCGACCAATATCGTAGTTAATACAAGGTCTATCTTTAAATAGTGGTTGTGGCCGTTGCCGCAAAGGAAAAATCCGCTTAATTAGATGCAGCGTACTCCGCAGTGCGCCTGTATCGACGTAAGGGCCATAATAACGGTCTTTTTGATTTCCAGAAGTGCGTTTGCGGGTAATGAAAATGCGGGGATATTCCTGCGACCAAGTGATGCACAAATAGGGATATTTCTTATCATCTTTCAGCAGGACATTAAAGTATGGTTGATGTTGCTTGACGAGATTAGCTTCTAGTGCTAAAGATTCCGCTTCCGTATCGGTGACAATAAATTCTATTTCGCATACTTGTTGCACCATCATTGCAATGCGGGAACTGATATTTCCACTTTCACGGAAGTAGGAACGCACGCGGGATCTGAGTTTTTTAGATTTGCCGATGTAGAGGATGCGATCGCTTTCATCTCGCATCAAATAAACGCCGGGAACGGGGGGAATTTCCTTGAGGCGGCTTTCTAGGCGTTCGGGATTTTTAACTAGAGGTAACGTTTTAGTGGATGGCATATAAGTTTATAATTTAGGAGTTCCATATACTATTATAACTCGGTTATTTGGGGGCTAAGTGTATCTATCTTAAAAGTAGAATCGTGATGTTAAGAGAACGCTGAGACTGGCGATCGGAAAATAAATTCATTCTTTTCAATCTATCTTTTTCACTACCTCCAAGGCTAACCCTACCACCTCTGCAATTTGCTCATCGCTCAATCCCAACTGTCGTAATTTACCAACCATTTCAATTTTAACTTGATTTGTACCGTCGTGAAAGTCAGGAGTCGAAGGCTGGCTTTTATCTGGGGTAACATTGGGTAGTTCTGAGCAAGCATTAATATAATTAATCGTGTTGATATTTCCCTCAATATTATTACTATTATTGAAAGCAATATTTATAGTTGATTTTCGTTTTAGGACAGATTTAAGATTACGTTTATCAACTGATTCGCCAAAAACATCAGATAACATTTGCAAAAGCTTGTAACCGACATCCTTAGCATGACCCGCAGTACAACCATAACTCTCTGCGATATCAGAATACTTTTGTCGTTTCAGTATTCCCTCGATAATTCCGCGCTGCAAGTCATTTAAACGCTTGCCTGTTTTAGCGCATACCACTTCATCTACAAATTGCAAGATATTGGCAGTGTCCATCATTAGGGTTGTCAGAGAACTATAAGTTAGTATAGCCGACTTTATCCGTCTTTATCCGCCTTTATCCGTCTTTTATCCTAATCTTAGAAATACCCGTCTTTTTCCGTCTTTTTTCCCTTTTCAGTTTTGAGCGATCGGTCTATCATATCTATGATTTGGTAGAAACGTTAATTTTATTTCTACTCTGCATAATATCAATGAAAAACTTGCCTGTTTTTTTAGGAATCGGGATACTGGTTCAGGTCTGTTTTCCTGCGGTAATCCAAGCACAATCATTGACCGAACAACGTATCTGTAGTCAAGGTGGGCGATATGTTGTGTTTGCTCAGCACCCTCTTTCTCAAGGGGCATGGGGTAGGGGAGGACTTGATGGAAATCGTCCCAATAGTCCAGTAGGAGATAGACTCAACGTTGAGATTGCTCATGAACAGATATTCTTCTGTAACAATGGAAGAGTTGTGGACAACATAGGTTTTGGCCCAACAGGCAGATTCAAGTACCCCCAAGAAGCTATCAGAACTGGTCGAGAAGCCAGCGGTGGCAGAGTTGACAACTTTGTTCCGATTGATAGTGAACGTTACGATCCTGATGTAGTTAAAATTGTTTTGGCAGGCGGAACAGCAGTTCTTCCCAACCGTTGTGAGTTTCGCACACCAAATGATGGTATCTATGGAGGGGTAGTAAACAATTGTCAAGGTTGGACATCAAGAGTCAGGGAAGAATACTGGCGAAAGATGTTCATTGGTACATGGATTGCAAAAGGCTATCAGTGTCCCAGAGGGACAAATCACACGGAGCAGATCAATATTACAGTTAATGGTAACTCCCTTGTTGCAACCAAAATAAACAGTGGGGGAGATAGATGTGTACCGTCTGGGTCTCGTACATTCTTTGGATCAATACCAAGCAATGTTTCTAAGGGAAGCTCTTTCTCTGTTACTTTCGTTGCTGGATATCCAAATAATCCAGCAAGTAGTACAACGCCAGATCGGTTAACAATTATTGATGCAAATACATTTAGTTCTAGTGGCGAGGGTATCACCTTTAGGCGTGTTGAGAGTCGTTAATTTTATGCTTTCTAGGAGAGTAACTTGGTAGAGGGGATTGGATAGAAGTTCTGGAGAATGAGGAGTGTGAAGGTGATACTCTTAGTAGGATGAAAAATGCGATCGCTACTTGGAATCTAAGTCAACAGCGCTATAATAGCAAAAGCCATACATCTCGAACTTAATAATGTCAACATCAAAACTAGAAGAAAGAGTTGCCCAACTAGAAACAGAAGTAGCGCATCTCAAGAATTTACTTCCCATCAGCGCTGCTACCTCAAATCCTTGGTGGCAAAAAATTACAGGAACCTTTGCTAAAAGTACAGCATTTGAGGAAGCGATGCAGTTAGGAAAAGAGTATCGCCAATCTTTGCAACAGGATTCCGAACAACTTCCTACAGATTAAAATGTACCTTTTAGATACTGACCATTTAACCATCCTAGAACGGGGCGGACAGGACGCACAACCCTTAGTAGCAAGACTATCCAGTATCAATCCTAATGAAGTAGTAGCTCTGACGGGGTGACAACCCCGTCAAAAGCCTTACCTATAGCGCTTTGAGACGTTTTGTGGTAAAAAAAAATGGGCGATCGTTCTCAACAACCCCCAGAATAATTAAATGCTTCCTTTATTTTACCAAAATTGCTTGTCAAGTCAACTCAAAAAAACTGAATACTTAACTCTTGCAATTGTTGTCTGCCTTTTACAAATACACAAACAGGTCAGTATTGAGAGACTAGCTACTGTTTGGTCATATCCTGTACTCTTTGAGAGTCGGAGGCGCAATCTTCAAAGATTTTTTAAGTTGCCAGTCTTGCGAATTGAAACCATCTGGTTTCCCTTGGTGAAATACATCTTGAACACGGCTTTTAAAAATCAGTCTGTGTTGATGCTAGCTATCGACCGCACTCAATGGCGACACAATAATTTATTTTTTATTAGTCTAATTTGGTCGCAAAGGGCTATTCCTTTATACTGGGAAATACTCCCCAAAAGAGGCAGTACGAATATTCAAGAACAACAAAATTTAATTACACCTGTTTTGGTCTTGCTACAAGATTATCAAATAATTATTCTAGGAGACAGAGAATTTGGTTCTGTCAAGCTGGCGCAATGGCTCTATGACGTAGGTGTCAAGTTTGTATTAAGAGTTAAACAAGAACGATACATACAATCTGAAAAAGAAGAATATCAACGTCTAAGCGAGTTAGGACTAATACCAGGGACAGGCTTTTATAGAAGCGGGGTTAAAGTTACTAAGCAAAAAGGTTTTGGCAAATTTGATGTGGCAGGTTATTGGAAAAGAAAATACAAAACTAACGGGGCTTCTGAAGGTTGGTTTCTGCTGACCAATGTAGGTAGTTTAAAATTGGCGATCGCGAGTTTTAAATGTCGGAGTGGAATAGAGGCTATGTTTAAAGACTGTAAGACAGGAGGCTATAATTTGGAAAATAGTCATGCCTGTTATGACCGCTTAAAGTCTTTAATTTTATTAATCGCGATCGCATACACTTGTGCAATTATTCAAGGTCATACAATCAAACAGATGGGGATTCAAAAATATGTGGGTCGGGTGCAGGAATTAGGGCGATCGATACGTCGTCATAGCAACTTTTGGATAGGTTTATATGGTGAATGTTGGGTGACAGGAAGTGAAGTTTGCCAAGATTTAGTAACTGAATTAATGAGGATTAGAAGTAATAAGCGACCATTTTTCAAGAAGGGGATAAGGGCTAGAACCTTGATTCTATCTACTCTTTGACGGGGTTGTCACCCCGTCAGGTAGTAGCTACTACAATTATTACTTATGAAGAGCAAACACGGGGGTGGCTGAGTTATATGGGTACATCTCGTTCTTTAGAGGCTCAAGTAGAAGCATATCGGCAATTACAGCAACATCTTAACCAAACCTTGAGGAAAAAAATCGTCCCCAAAACAATCAACAACCCAAAAATAATCAAGCGCGTTTGATAATTTGACTACAAAATCTGCGATAAAAACTTACGAGTGCGTTCTTCCTTGGGGTTTTGAAAAAACTCCTCCGGCGTAGCCTCCTCCACCAATAACCCATCAGCCATCAAGACAATGCGATCGGCAACTTCACGAGCAAAACCAACTTCGTGAGTAACAATTACCATTGTAATCCCCGTGTCAGCTAAACCGCGCATCACGTCCAAAACCTCCCGCACCATCTCAGGATCTAAAGCTGATGTCGGTTCATCGAATAGCATAATTTTAGGCTGCATCGCCAGAGCTCGCGCGATCGCAACTCGTTGCTGCTGACCCCCGGAAAGTTGGCCCGGATACTTATGCGCCTGTGCCAAAATCCCCACTCTTTCTAACAGTTGCATCGCCGCTTCTTCCGCCTGTTTCTTCGGTCGCCGCCGCACCCATACAGGCGCTAACATCACATTTTCTAACACCGAGAGATGGGGGAAAAGATTAAATTGCTGAAACACCATCCCCACTTCCCGACGAATTGCTTCAATATTGCGAAGATCGTGGGAAAGTTCAATTTTATCTATAGTAATCTTACCCTGTTGGTATTCTTCCAGAGCATTAAAAGTGCGGATAAAAGTAGATTTTCCCGAACCTGATGGCCCCATCACTACAACGACTTCGCCCCGATTTACCGTCATGCTAACGCCGCGCAGTACGTGAAATTGACCGTACCATTTGTGGACATTTTCTGCTACGATCGTCGGTTCTTTATTAATTGAATTTTCTGTGTCTACTGCTGTTGTTTGATTTTCCATAATTTTTATTTTTGACCTACACCTAAAGTTTGCTCTAATTTGCGACTTGCCAATGACATTGAGTAACAAAATACCCAATAGATAACACCAATAAATACATAAACCTCCGCATAGCGACCAGAATAAGCAGGATTTGCTAAAACTGTGCGAGATATTCCTACTAACTCTAATATTCCAAACAGAGAAAGTAAGGAAGTATCTTTAAATAACCCAATAAATTGACCGACAATCGCCGGAATTACTGCTCGTAAAGCTTGGGGTAGTACAATTAATAAAATTACCAGGGGTGTATTTAAACCAAGCGATCGCGCGGCTTCTATCTGTCCGCGTGGTACTGATTGTAACCCTCCCCGCACATTTTCTGCCAAATAAGCAGCGCTAAATAAAGTTAAAGCTGCAATTGCCCTCACTAACCGATCTAACTTTGGAGCACCTGGCGGCAGAAAAAACTGCAACATTACTTGTCCTAAAAATAAAATGCCAATTAATGGCAAACCTCGGACAATTTCAATATATAATATTGAGAAATATTTGACCACTGGCAAACTACTCTGTCGTCCAAGTGCCAGCAATACTCCCAAGGGAAAAGAAAGGGCGATACTAACAACTGCGGCAAATAGAGTTAACATTAACCCTCCCCAGTCATTTGTCGGCACTTCTTTTAAACCTAAACCGCCTTTAATTAACCACAAAATTACAGGAAACGAAAATACCCAACTCAGCGGCAACCAGCGCATTACTTGAGGATTAATTTGTCTACCAAAACTATAACTGGCAGCGGCAATAATTATATTTCCTAATAGCCAGAGGCGCGATGTTAAGTCAGTAGGAAAAAGTAATGCAGCAGTAATGCTTGCACCTAGCACAATTAATAAAGGGTGATTCCAGAGGCTAACTTGCCGATTAAAATTCCCCCAAGTTAAGCCGCCCAGTAAGGTAATTATTCCCACGATTATCCACAGCCGCCAGTGTAATTCACGGGGAAACCTACCAGCAAAAAATAGCGGTAAGTTTGCTTCAATTACTCGCCATTGAGCTTTTGTTGTTACCCAAATCGCAAATCCTTTCAGGAATTGGAAGATGATAGTTAAGCAAATAACAGTCAGCAGGCTATTATACCAGCTACTAAATAAGTTTTTCCTCGCCCAATTCCAAGGCGTAGGCGATTCGCTGACTGGTGGTAATAAGGGGGCGGATTCCATCTGGTTTTAGTTGGTGGTTTTGAATGAGGGACAAAGTATTGAGGTAGAAAGTCTGAAGACTGCAAGTCATAAATTATCTGCCGGAATACTTCATTCCTGCTGAGTTATTCGTTTTTACCTTTCTTTAATTTGCACGCTTCTATTATATAAGTTCATCACGATAGCAATGCTTAAACTAATCGTAAGATATGTCACCATAATTAGCAACATTACTTCGACTACGCGCCCTGTTTGATTAAATGTAGTGGAGGCGACAAAATATACATCTGGATAGCCAATGGCAACTGCCAAACTAGAATTCTTTGCTAAGTTGAGATACTGACTGGTTAACGGCGGAATAATAACTCGCAAAGCTTGAGGTAAAATCACCAAGCGCATCATTAATCCCGACTTTAATCCTAAAGCCTTTCCTGCTTCCCATTGGCCTTGAGGTACTGATTGAATTCCCGCACGCACAATTTCAGCAATAAAACTGGCAGTATAAAGGGTTAATCCTGTTAACAATGTGGCAAATTCAGGAGTTAGTTTCAATCCACCTTCTAGTTGTGTCCTTTCTATTACTCTGGGAATATCTAGGGTAAAAGGTGGATTTCTAGTAATAATAAAAGCTATAATTGCTGTTAATAAAATTGCACCGGAAGCCCAGATAAATTGTCTGCCAGCCGCGCCTGTTTCTAGCCTAACACGAGTCCGCCATCGCCACAGCCAAACCGCAGCTAAAATACCAACAGCTAGTAAAATTAACCATAATCCTGTACCTGGATTACCTGTTAACCAAGGGATAGCTATACCCAGATTTGTCAAATAAAATGAGCCTAAGAATGGCGTACTACTTTCGAGTCTTGGTAGCGAAATAAAAACTGCAAAATACCAGAAAAACAATTGCAGTAGCAATGGTGTATTTCGTAAAATCTCGACGTAGATAGTTGCTAAGTTACGCACTAGCCAGTTGTCGGAAAGTCTGGCAATTCCGACTGTTAATCCGACAATTGTGGCGGTAACTAAGCCCACACCCATTACCCGAAAAGAATTTACTAAACCTACTAACATCGCCTGAGCAAAACTGTTAGAGGGATTATAAGGAATAATGCTCTCACCAATGTCAAAGGATGCTTGGGAACCAAGAAAGTCAAAGCCTAAATTGATGCCTAACTGTCGCAAATTAGCAGTAAGATTATTCCAAATAATTGCGGCAAATACTACTACCAAGATCGCTGCGATCGCTTGACCGGCAACTTTCCAGAATCGATCATCTCGCAACAATTTAGATAAAGATCTAAAATTAAGTAAGTTTGGAAAATTACGACCCCGATCATTCATAATTTACACCATGATAAGTAGTCTTGAGTAGTTACTGTTAACTGTTAGTTGTTAACTGTTAACTGTTAATTGTTTAACTGTTAATTGTTAACAAAAAGTTGGGCTTCGCTTAGCTTGACCCAACTTACATTCTAAAGCCTTCTGCCTCCTGCCTCCTGGCTTCTGCCTTCTACTTAGCGAAATGGTGGCGAATAGAGTAAACCGCCATCTTTCCACAGTCTATTTTGTCCGCGATCTAGCTTAAGTGTACTGCTCGGGCCAAGATTACGGTCATAAATTTCGCCGTAGTTGCCAACTTTTTTGATAGTGCGGAGTGCAAAATCATTAGGTAGACCGAGACCTTTTCCTAAATCTCCTTCTGTTCCGATCAAACGTTTTACATTAGGGTCTGTTGTAGTTGTTGCTAGTTGATCGATGTTTTGAGAATTGACACCTAAATCTTCTGCTTCTATTGTAGCGTAGACTATCCATCTTACCGCGTCCGCCCATTTGGAATCTCCACTACTAACAGCGGGTGCTAAAGGTTCTTTCGACATCACTTCATTTAAGATGATGTGTTGATCGGGAGTGGGTAAAATAGTGCGTTTTGACACTAATTGAGAGCGATCGGCCGTGACTCCTTGACATCGACCTTCTTGATAGGTTGCGAAGGTAGCATTGACATCTTCAAACACAACGGGCGTGTATTTGATGCCAAGTTTCCGCATTTGGTCGGACAAGTTTTGTTCGGTACTTGTACCTGTTTGAACGCAAATAGATTTGCCGGCAAAGTCTTTTAAAGTTTGGATACCGCTATCTTTTTTGACCATAATGCTCTGGCTGTCGTAAAACACGACGGGCGCGAATTCTAGGCCGGTGGAACCGTCGCGGGAAAGCGTCCAAGTGGTGTTGCGGCTAAGAATATCGATTTCGCCTGACTGTAAAGCTGTAAATCGCTCTTTAGCGTTGAGGTTGCGGTATTCTACTTTTTCAGGATCGTCAAATAACGCGGCGGCGATCGCTCTGCAAATTTCCACATCTAGCCCAGAGTATTTGCCTTTTTCATCGACAAAACTAAACCCTGGTAATTGACCGCTAACGCCGCAAATCAACGTACCGCGACTAATAATCTTATCTAATCGACTCTGAACTTGAGGAGTGGCGGAGCTAGTTGTCGCCACTCCTCCCTGTCCTACTTGTCCAGATGGGCCCCCGCAAGCTGTGAGGGAAGCGGTCATCATTATTGCTGTGAGTAGCATTGAAGCGCATTTACGCATAGTTTTAGATAATAAATGAGCTAGAAAGTTCCAAAGCCATAGGTACAATGAGTTTGCTCGTACCTTAGCAGAATAGCCTCAAGGTTTTTACTCGATCTTTTAATCTTATAGGCTTTTGAGAGAATTGCGATCGCGCATTGCAAGTACAGGACTTACGCGCCATTGACTAAAATTTTGTCTAGATGACTGCTTTTGGGTCGCGATCGCAGCCATTTTATCAATCCGAACAAATCAGGCGAGTTAGGATTGTCAAAATATCTGAGCAATCAGAATAGGTTAAGTTCGGTCATTGATTCAAGAATCCCACCGCCTTTAGGCCTGGGAGTGTCAATTTTGTTTGAGGATAAGTATTGTAATATCATCATAAACTCTTTGTTCCCCAATATGCTGCCGAACGTCGCTGATGACAGCATCCCTAATTTCAGCAGTAGAAGCTTCGTAGTTTTGCTTTACTACCTCAATTAGCCGCTCTAAGCCATATTCCATTTTATTGATATCCAGAGCCTCAGTAATGCCGTCAGTGTAGAGTACCACAACATCACCTGTATTCAACTTCACTTCCGTAGAAGCTACAGTATCGGCAATATCTTCTACTAATCCGATGGGAAAACCCAATTCTACCGTATCAATGCGCTCAACTTCGTGACTAGAGCGCACGACAAGTACCTCTTCGTGTTGCCCGCTTAATGTCAAGACCCCATCGTTATAATCCAACAATACCAGGGTCATATTTTTATCAGAGTTCATCCGCTCTAAGTTCTTATAAATGGTGCGATTGAGGAGAGAGAAAAACTCTTTTGCTTCAATAAATTTAGCCTCTAGTAGCGTTCGTACTGCTGTCTGCACCATCAGCATTAATACTCCACTTTCTAAGCCGTGTCCCGTCACGTCACCGATAGCAATTTTAATGCGATCGCCACACTTAAGAACATCGTAGTAGTCACCTCCGATTTGATCCGCAGGCTCCATAAACCCTGCGATTTCTAACCCATCTATTTGTAATAGTTCTGATTTTTTAGGCAGGATCATTTGCTGAAGACGGCGCGTTACTTTTAGCTCAGCAACCATGCGGAGGTTTTCAGCTTTCAGGCAATCATTGAGCAGATTAATTTCCTGACTATAGTTAGCTAATTCGGTGTTAGCTTGCTTGATTAAATACGTAATATACATAGCAATAGCGCTGGTAGCTCCCCCTAAAGCGATTAAAGGCGCGACAAAAGGAATCCACCAACCTAGTAGGAAAGATAGATATGAACTTACAACCAGAAGACTTGCTGCTAGCCCAAGAATTGCTATCTTTTTTATGCGCGCGATGCGCCGATTAAATAGTTTTTGAGACTGTACTCCCCAAGTGAGAATAGCACCTAAAAAACACCATTTTATAATCCACAGTGATTGTAGTGGTTCAGACCAAACTTGAATCTGAGATCGTCCATCCAGTGCTGCACTCAAAATTTGGCTGGTTAAATTGGCATGAATAATTACTCCCGGCATTCTTTCTGGAAAGGCAGTAAATGAACTGCTGTAGGGAGTGAAGAAATTATCGTTGATACTGGCTGCGGTTATCCCAATTAAAACTAAGCGATCTCTCCCCCAATTTGCAGGCATTTGTCCCTTAAGAACTTGCATCATAGAGAAGGTTTTAAAATTCTTTTGCCCTCCTCTATAATTCAGCATGATTTGATAGCCGCGATCGTCAGCCCGGATATAACCGCCGTCGTTCTTTGCAAAAGGAATAAATTTAGCTTTTCCTAATTGATAATAACGTTTATTTGCATCCAGCTCTTGCAGCTCAATTCCCTCACGTTCTAAATATTTTAATGCTAGTTTTACACCTAAACCTAGCACTGTTTCACCTGATTGAGACTCCAGAGAAATCAAGCCCCGGCGAACTTTACCATCGGCATCTAATACCAGATCCGCAGCAGCAATCCGATCCGATTTATTCAAGCCTTGAGGTGGATTTACCTCCGGCCCGTATCCATCTCCTACTAACTTTTGAACGCCAATTAGATTCGGAGTTGATTTGAGCGCTTCTATGAGTTCTTCATGGCCAGGCTGTACGGGTAAGTCCCGATATAAATCCATACCAATAGCGCGGGGTTGCTGTTGGTGGATCTTATTTATAACTTTTGCTAAAATCGCATCGGGAATTGGCCATTGCCCAATACTTCTAATTGAAGCTTCATCAATAGTAACTATAACAATACGGGGGTCGGTAAGTTCTGGGGGACGCAGGCGGAACCACTGGTCAAGGGCGGCCCATTCTAACATTTGAAACAGTCCTAAAAACCTCAAGACAATGATTAAAGTTGCTAATGATGGAGCTACCAATAATACTATGCGCCAACTACTTATAAACTGTTGGAGTTTAACGGCATTTTTCATTAGCGAAATTTTAAAATTGAGGTTGGGTTGGGTAATCGATAATTGGGAATTGGTAATTGTTAAATTGAAGAAGAATGCAAAACAAATCATTCAGAATTCAGGATAAAATTTTCTGCATTCTGCTCTTCTAGATAACTAAATTTTTCAGCATAGCAGCCTTCTGGCTTAGCCTTTGCCTTCAGCCTTCTTTCTTGTTCCCAAACCCTACTCTAATTTAATTTCGCTTCTGTTTTTTAACTTTGAGCTTGACAGCAGTTGGCTAGAGGTATTTGGCTAAGTTCGGCTAAGCCGACAGACTGGAGGAGTTCCTGCCATTCAGCAGCAATGCTGGTATCATCAGGGCGCGATCGCTTTAATTCGGCTAATGTTGCTACAGTGTCATACCAAAATCCATTTTGAGCATAGAGTCTTGTTTGCTGTAGGAGATCTGCACCCTCTAGTTGACTGCGGAGGTTAGGATTAACGTCGGCGCGTTGCAGCCATCCTCCCACCACGATATCTCGTTGGCGGTTGGCTGGATCGCAAATTAGAGCGACACTCCACTGATAGCGTTTACCGATCGCTAACGGCTCTACACTACTTGGTACTTTAAAGCTAACAATTCCAGGTTTATCATTAAGTGTAACGGTAGTTTGGTAAATTTCGTTCGAGTTTTCATCCCACAAAACAAACTCAGCTTCTACGGATTTAAATTCGGGGATTTTGACGAGTACGGTTGGATAAGCTGCGGCGGTGAATTCTGCATCTGTAGCAGGAATTAAGGCTGCGATCGCCCCTTTAGGCCCTTGACCTAACGATGTTACTCCTGCTGGGGAACATAAGCCGCGCGATGCGCCCCCTGCGGTGCGATCGGGGCTACCTTTAGGTTGGAATGTAACACTCGTAGCTGGTGCGATCGGCAACAGTGTCAGTCCTGCAAACAGGGGGACTGCCAATAGGGACAAAAACGGGCGAGAAAACTTGTGAATATTCATAGTTAAAGACCTTACAAAGTGGACTTCTTTAGGCGATCTGGACTTGCGACAATTCTTAACCTTCGTTAACTTTCCTACGATGCTAGCCTTGGAAAAAAACTAGCTATATATAATATTATGCTCACTCTAGCTCAGCCTGACACATTTCGCCTATAAATCTTCTAATACCAAGTTCAAAAAAGAATGGGGGAGATGGGGAGATGGGGAAGATGGGGAAGATGGGGAGGATGGGGAGATAGGGAGGATGGGGAAGATGGGGAAGATGGGGAAGATGGGGAAGATAGCGGAGATGAGCAAGATAGGGAAGATAGCAATTACAGGACTTACGCAACCAACCAAAGAAACCGGGTTTTTTGATGAAAATACTTCGTTTTGACCCACAAATTCTCTAAAAAACCCGGTTTCATGGACTCCCTGCGTAAGTCCTAAATTACCAATTAGCAATTACCGATTACCGATTACCCATTACCCATTACCCATTACCAATTACCCATTACCAATTACCCATTACCAGTTAACTGTTAACTGTTAACAGTTAACAGTTAACTGTTAGATTATTGCCAATTACCGACAATTACAAATGGTGCCCAGAAATAAGGATTTTGATATTGCCGGTTTTCCATTACCGCTACTTGAGCATTGCGAAGAGCTTCAGCTTTACTAATTTTCGACTTAGCAAGCTGTCGATAAAATTCAGTCATAAAAATAGCCGTAGCTTCATCACTGACTTGCCAAAGAGTTCCCAAAGTGCTGCGAGCTCCCGAACGAATTGCAATCCCAGCCAAACCTAAAGAAGCGCGAGAATCGCCAGAAGCCGTTTCACAGGCGCTCAAAACCAGTAACTCAATGGGTAAAGCCTTCTCACCGCTGCGCGATCGCAATAATCTATCTAACTCCTTAACATTCACTCGCTCATCCCAAGTCAAAATGAAAGTATCTGCCGCATTCGAGCTAAATTGACCGTGAGTTGCTAAGTGAACAATCGGAAAAGAAACTGATTCTAGTCTCGATTGTAACTCCTTGCTAATAAACTGTTCGTTCAAAATTGAACTCGTGGGTAGCACATCTGCAATCTGCTGAACTTCACTTGCTACTCCTGGTAAAGCTGAGAAGCCCTGACGTGCTTCTGTCAAGCCAGCAGTTAGCACTTGTAATTTTACTTTTCTCAGCGATTGCGCCTCTAGTAATTGCAGTCCCGGCGTAAGAGCAATGGTGTATTTTTGCAGTAGATACTGTTGACCATCATATAAAGCTGCCATCGGCAGATTTCGCAAATAGCCATCCAAAACAAATACTAGAGTTTTAATGCCGCTAGAGGCAAAATCCGCATCAGCAGGGCGGATTAACCAGTCGTATACTTCTTGAGCAATGGGTAAACGCTCGCTGAGAGCAGAAGTTTGCCTCAAAGAATTTCGCATTCTTCTAAAGGTAGTTTCTAGCTGTTCCTGAGATTTGACAACGCTATAGTGGCGAAGAGGTTTACCGGGGATGGAGACGATTACTTCTAGGCGATCGCTTAAAATAATCGGGTAGATTACAGCCGCAGTAGGATCGACTTCATCAATCGCTTTGGGTTTCGCATCCGCACAAGCATCGCGGAAAAAGTTGTCTAATTCCGCTAATTGTAAAGACTCAATGGTTTGGCGAGCAAATTTGAGTTTATCTTGGCTGGGCGAATCTTCTTTTAAAAGCAATCCCACCAATTCCCTATAGACAGGTTCCACGCTTTCTCGGAAAGAAAATTGCACTTCAGGATTGACTGTCACCAAATCGCCCCGCAGAGCAGATAAGATTTTTACGGCTTGGCTATATTGTGCGATCGCATCTTCTGTATTTCCCTGGGCTTTCTTAATCCGCCCCAGTTGCCAAAGTAATTGGTAGGCAATATCAGGAGATTGAAATGCTGGCGCTAAACCCAGAGCCTTAGTTGTGAAAGTTTCTGCCTTTGATGGCTGTTGCTGAAGTTCGTATAACTTGCCCTGAGCCGCCAGAATATAAGCTTGAATGCGCGGATTGCCTAAGATATTTGCCTGTCCGCTGGCTTGATTCAGAATACTTTCAATTGCGATGAATAGCGGCGTTATTTGCGATGACTGCGAGAGTTTCATCAAGCTTTGAGCCAGGTTAATTTGAGCGTAGATTCCAGCCTGATTGGAGGGAATCTGAGTCATTTTAGGTTTGATCGACGTTCGCCAGATCACCTCCGCCTCTGCCCAATCTTTCCTGTCTACCAAGAGGCTAAGCTGGTTTAAGTTAGCCTGAAGCTCAGTATCCCTCTGGGTTGTCAGTTTTGCAGCTTGGTTATAAATTGCGATCGCAGATTGCTCGAACTCGTTACGCTCTTCTGCGTTTAAACCAGGGTTGTTACTTTGAGCCCGTACTGTATTACCTAGATTCAGGTAAATTGCAGCTTGTTCTTGCGGGATATTTAATTGCTTAGATGCTTGTAAGCCAACTTCTAGCACTTCCTGAGACTGATTCAATTGACCCAAAACTAGCAACACATGACCTAAAGCATTGGTAGCCCGCACATTTTCCAGGGAAACAGGCTGATTTTTCAAGGTTTGTAAACCTTCTTTAGAAAGTTCGCAGGTTTGCGCTTCCAGCTTTAAGGTAGTTAATAGGGTTTTGCAAGCTCTGGGGTAAAGTCCGAGTGATTGCAGAGCAAAGCTTTGGCTAATCTGATTTTGGATTAATTGCTGGGGAGCTTCAATTTTCTGGTAAATTTTACCAGATTCAATCCAAGTATCGAGGGCATCTTGAACCCGCCCCCGTTCTAGTTGTATTTGTCCTTGGATATCGTGAGTTTGAGCTAGAATGCGCTGCTGTTCAAGGGTTTGGGATTGCTGTTGTAGCAGAGATAAACTAGAATTCAGAGTTTGCTCTGCTGCTTCCCATTGTGAGAGTTGCCCGTAAGTTGCAGCTAAATTGGTCAAAGCCATTGCTTGATTGAGGCGATCGCCTTGTGCTTCAAAGCTTGTTGCTGCTTGTTGTAATAGAGGCGCGGCTTCTGAGTAGCGATCGCGATCGTACAGGGTGCGAGCTTGTTGGACAAGTTGCATCGCTGCTGGTGGCTGCATCTGAGCCACTGCGGGCGGGATGGCAAGGGCTAACAGAAGTGAAAGCAACAATAAAAAGGCAAAATTTCTTTGCGATCGCGTGATTTTCATACAATTTAGAGTTAATAAACTTACTATTTGCTAATCTCGAAAACCATTACCTTCTAGGATTCAACCTCCGCCTCTATCTCTTCAAACTTGACCTTATTATACACATCTGCCAGGGAAATCTCAAAAGGTACTGAATTGAGAGCGATCGCCTCATCTTCTGCATCATACTCTCTAAATGACCAACGTTTTTTTCCGGTCTTATAAAACTGTTCTATGTAAATTTTAGTTTGATCTACTAAGATGTACTCCTCAACAGTGGGAATAGTCCGATAAGCCTCAAACTTACCACTGCGGTCATACCCTTTAGTAGACTTAGACAAAACCTCCATAATCACTTTCGGATTAGTAATCGTATCAGTGCGATTATTGAAATATTCTGGCTCTCCTATCACTACCATCACATCTGGATAAGTGTAAATGCGTTTCTTCGGCATCCACAGCCGCACATCACCCATATAAACTCGGTAATCTAATTTCTTGAAAGCAACATTTAGCTCCGCATAGAAATTACCAGCTATCTGATTGTGATTAGTAGATCCGCCTGCCATTGGATAAATTTCCCCATCAATGTATTCGCTTTTGTAGTCTGCTACTTCCTCTAGCGCCAGATATTCCTCTGGGGAGTAGTATCGCTGTTCGGTAACTTGCATAGTTTTATTTTTCCGTAAAGTCTCTGGCTGACATTTTTTTCCTTAAGGTTATACCAGATTATATTTAGCAAAGTATCTATTTACTAAAAATAATGGTTTCCCCTCCCCTTATACAGTCTTCAATTAGTAAAGTCTTCAATTAGTGAAGTCTAACCTATATAATTGCTAATTAGCAATTACTAATTAGCAATTACCACTTACACTACCAAAAATTTAACGCGGAATGCAGTTTGCCATCGGTTGCAGACTGCGAGCAGAAGCACCACCACCTGAATTATATGCTACCAGCGTTACTTGCTCTCGCTCATCGATTGTCCAACCTTGAGCGGGGATAACTGCCTGTGGCTGAATGTCTATTTCTGCCTTTTTATCTTCTACCTTCTGGCTTCCATTTGCCACTGGTTCCACCCAATTAAACTGAGCAGAATCGTAGCTGAGGACATCATTAGGGTTAGGTGGCACTCCTCCTTTACCAGTAATAGTAAACTCATTTCCTTCCCCTTCTATACAAGGATTAGCGGCGATTAATGTCGCAGGGTCAACTACATTTTGCGGCAAAGCTACCAATCCTTGAGCCGGATTCACCCCAGTAGTGCTAAATGTCACCGCTCCTTGTAAAGCGGGGCCAGCCTGTTGAGAAATAGCCGCAATATCGCTAGTAGCAATTAAAGAAGTTGGATTCACTTGTAAAGCTGCAAATTCAGCGTCAGTCAGTCCTAAACTACTTCTGGCTTGTTCGCGGGTAACGGCTGTAAAACCAAAAATATTGGGGACATTTACTGTAACTTGACCGCCCCTAGCAGTACGCGCATTAGCAGTAATATCGTTATTTTCATTGGGTAAACTCGCCAGAATTTCGCTATTAATCCTGATATTTCCACCGTCAGAAATACCAGCATCGGTGACAATTCTGCTTTCGCGCCGCAACTGGATATCTCGCGCTCTAAGATTAACATTTCCCCCACCACCAGAGTCATTAGAAGCATTGATACTGGCTTTATTTTCCATAGTTATTGAGTCAGCTATAACATTAATATTTCCTGCCTGTCCCCTGCCTAAAGCCTGAACATTAATCGTTGCGCCATCCCGCATCGTTAATTGACTAACATTCAGATTCAAAGAACCTGCATTCGCCGTCGCATTAGGATTCGTCAACAGGTATAAAAAGCCAACGGAAGCCTGAATAGCAGTGCTAAATTCACCAGTACTCCCATTACCAATGAGTTCCACTTTTTGTGCATCAATTGTGACATTAGCTGCATCTGCTTTACCAAAAGAACCAGCAGAAATAAATCCCCCACTCCTTAGCAATAATACAGGTGTGGAAATGTAGATATCCCCTCCCCGATTGGATGAGTAAGTGTCGCTGGTGATAAAACTAATACTGCGACTCCCATTTGCCAAAACTTCAGAAATACCTCCCATTTCTATCGACTCACTAGCTCTAATGGTTAAATTACCTCCCACTCCTCCAGTCGTATTTAATAGTTGAGTACCAATCGCTGCACCACTTGATAAGCTAATCCCAGCGCCATCAGTAATAGTTAATTTCTTGGTGTCGATGGTAATGTTTCCAGCATTTCCATTCTGACCAAGAGCGTTTGTGCTAATCAGAGTTTGCACGGCACTACCAGCAGGAGTACGCAAGATTTCTAATGATTCATTCGCTTTAATATTGATATTTCCTGATGGCGCTCCACTGCGAGTAACGCTAGCGATCGCAGCACCATCACGCACTGTCAATCGCTCTCCCTCAAAGGTAATATTTCCGCCGATGCCGGTACTCCCCACAAGCGTGCCACTGTTAATTGCAGAACCTGCTAGATCGAATTCTCTGGCACGGATGGTGACATTTCCACCATTGCCACTGGCAAATGTAGAGCTACCTACTATGCTGCCGTTATTTATCAGCAGTCTTCCCGTATTAATGGCGATCGTTCCTGCGACTCCCGTGCCAATAGTACCACTGCTCAAAACAATTTGCGGATCTAAAGGGTTGGCTGTTCCAGATATTAAATAATTCTGTAAAAACTGTTGATAACTCTCAAATCCAATGCCGCTCATTTCTACTGAGTTACTAGCGCGGATGTTGATATTGCCGGCAGCACCATTTCCCAGTGCTAGAGTGTAAATTTGCGACCCATTATCAGTTCGCAACTGTTGGGCATTGATGTTAATACCTCTACCATCCATATTTCCGAAGGTCAATGCCAAAATTCGCGAACCGTTAAGGGTGACGTTCGATCCCATGATGTCTATTCTGCCACCTTCTAATCCACTTGTATTTATAATTGAATCAGATAATTCAATATTGCCAAAGTTCTGGATATTGTCATAGTTTAAATTTAAATCTATAGGCAGTGGTTCAACTTTCACGATACCTGGACTTGTGACACTGCCCAGAATAATTTGACTGCTATAAGCTGTTAAATTGCCTCCTTGCAGTTGAATATCTCCACCAATGAGCGCTAAAGTTTTACCGGGTTCTACGGCCAAGCCAACTTTGTTCACAATAGGAATTTCTATGGGAAGTGGGGGCAAATTTGGCACTTCACCCACCGTTTTTGACTGGTTGATAATTGTCCCAGGATTTTCTCTAAATCTTAAGCCCACAGGAATATTAATCGCTAATAATGGCACTGCATTAGCATCGACCGCGCTAAATTCAAAGTCATTATTAAAGAGAATGCCGCTAGCACTTGATGCTAAAAATGAACCGCGTAAATCTAACCTCGCATTAGGGCCGAAGATAATCCCTCTGGGATTAAGTAAAAATAAATTAGCATTGCCTTGCACTCCCAACACGCCTAAAATATTTGAGGGATTGCCCCCAGTAACGCGAGTGAAAATGTTAGCAATACCGTTCGGATTGGCAAAATATGCTCCTCGCCCTTCACCTACATTAAATTCCCGGAAACTATGAAATAAATTGACACCACGATTTGCACCGCCTTCTATTCTGTCCGATGGTAAATTATTGATAGTTGCCGGAACTATGCGCGAACTTTCTGCACCTAAAGTATTATCTGGGATAATTTGAGCAAAGGCGGGGAAGGGAAATAGTAGTAAGAAAGCAAAAAATAGTGTAGAAGATTGGCGGGGCATAGTTCAACTCCGTTAATTGAAATGATGAAAAAGCGATCGCATGACTAAAACCTATAAAGTACCTATCGCGGTACACACGCACCCGTCGGCTTCGGAACACGAGCAGAAGCACCATCACCTGAATTGTACGCTACAAGTCTTACTTGTCCTTGAGCATCCATTACCCAACCTTGAGCAGGGATAACTGCCTGTGGCTGAATATCTATTTCTACTTTTTTATCTTCTACTTTTTGATCTTCTGCCTTGTGACTTCCAGTTGTCACTGGTTCCACCCAGTTTAACTGTCTAGAATCGTTGCTGAGGACATCATTAGGATTCGGTGGCACTCCTCCTTTACCAGTAATACTAAACTCATTTCCTCCCCCTTCTATGCAAGGATTAGCTGCAATTAAAGTGCTGAGATCGACCACATTTTGGTCTAAGGTGACTAATCCTTGAGCGGGATTTACCCCAGTAGTGCTAAAAGTTACGGCTCCTTGTAATGCGGGGCCAGCCTGTTGTGAAATGGCGGCAATATCGCTGGTGGAAAGTAAAGAAGTTGGATTCACTTGTAAAGCGGCAAATTCAGCGTTAGTTAGTCCTAAACTACTTCTGGCTTGTTCGCGGTTAACAGTTGTAAAACCAAAGATATTCGGGACATTCACCGTAACTTGACCGCCTCTAGCAGTACGCGCATTAGCAGTAATATCGTTATTTTCATTTGGTAAAGTCGCCAGAATATCACCCTGAATTCTGATATTTCCACCATCAGAAATACCTGCATCGGTGGTAATTCTACTCCCGCGTCGCAACTGGATATCTTGCGCCTTGATATTAATATTTCCCCCACCACCAGAGTCGGTTGTACCGTCAATACTGGCTTTATTGTCTAGGGCAATTGAGTTAGCTACAACATTAATATTGCCAGCCCTTCCCGTTCCCAAAGCCCGAACACTAACCGTTGCTCCATCCCGGACAGTCAATCGATTTACATTCAGATTCAATGAGCCAGCATTCCCCGTAGCGTTGGGATTGAAAACACCATAAGCATTGCCAACCGAAGCCTCAATTCTACCGCTGAAGCCATCGTTACTCCCAATGCCTTGCACTTCTAAGCTAGAGGCATCAATTGTAATATCTCCTGCATCGACTGCACCCAAAGAAGCGGCAGAAATAAGACCCCCACCTCGCACAGTTAGTTTAGGTGTTGAGAGGCGGATATCTCCACCTCTACCAGAGCTTATAGCTTGAGTAACCAGAGAACTCGCGAAGCCCCCATTCCCCAAAACTCCAGACACGCCGCTCACATCTATCGACTCTGAAGCTCTCACAGTTAAATTTCCTCCAGGCCCTCCGCTCGTAGAAAACAGGACTTGGCTAATAATTACACCCGTCGATAAACTAACTGAGGCTCCATCAGAAACAGTCAGCCGCTTAGTGTCAATGGTAATATCTCCGGCTTTCCCATTCCCATCGAAAGAGTTCGTGCCGATTAAAGTTTGCGCCGTACTTCCAGGTAGAATCCCTGACAATTCTACAGATTCACTCGCTTTAATCGCGATATTCCCCGATGCTCCATCACTGCGGGTGATGCTGACGAGATTGGAGCCATCGCGCATGATTAACCGTTGTGCGTCAATAGTTATGTTTCCGCTCTTACCGCTACTTCCACGATTTGTGCCGCTACTGAGCGCTGAACTGACGAGTTCGACGGTGTTAGCACGGATATTTATATTTCCGGCATTTGCAGCACTAAAGGTATTGGTACCGCCTGTTGCCCCATCGCGCAGCAGTAGCCATCCGGTGTCAATGTTAATCTCTCCGGCGGCTCCACTGCCAGCAGTACCAGCACTCAAAATAATTTGCGGGTCAAAAGGGTTGAACGCTCCAGAGGCTAGATATTCACTATAAACCCGCTGATAGCCCTCAATTCCTAGTCCGATCATTTCTACTGAGTCAGTAGCGTGGATGTTCAAATCGCTTCCCATCCCATCTCCCAGTGTCGCTGGGATAATTTGCGACCCTTTATCTATTCGCAAATTTTGGGCATTAATATTAATATCTCTACCATCAATATTTCCTAATGTCAATCCCAAAATTCCTGAACTACTGACGGTGACATTTGAACCTCTGATGTCAATTTTGCCACCTCCTAATCCGCTGGTGTTTATAAATGCACCATTCATTTCAAGATTGCCGAAGTTCTGAATATTGTCATAGTTTAAATTCAGACCTAAAGCTGTTGGTTCAAATTGTACTAAACCGGGACTTTGGACACTTCCCAGTAATATTTGTCCGCTATAAGCTGTTAAATTTCCACCTTGTAGTTGAATGTCTCCACCAATTAAGGCTAAGGTTTGACCGGGAGCTACTGCTAAACCAAGTTTATTAGAAACAGGAATTTCTATGGGCAATGGCGGTAAGGTTGGTGTGGGGCCAATTGCTTGGGAAGTGTTGACAATTGTGCCGGGATTTTCTCTAAAGTTCAAACCTACAGGAATATTAATCGCTAATAATGGCACTGCATTAGCATCGACCGCACTAAATTCAAAGCCATTATCAAAAAAGATTCCACTACCAGTAGAACCAATAAATGAACCCCGTAAGTCTAACCGAGCATTGGGGCCAAATATAATTCCTCTGGGATTGAGTAAAAATAAATTAGCATTACCCTGTACTCCCAATACTCCTAAAATATTGGAAGGATTGCCCCCAGTCACGCGGGTAAAAATATTAATAATCCCATTGGGATTGGCAAAATATGCGCCGCGTCCTTCACCTACATTAAATTCGCGGAAACTGTGAAACAAACTGACACCACGATTAGCCCCGCCTTCGATTCTATCTGAGGGTAAATTGTTAATAGTTGCGGGAACTGTGCGCGAACTTTCTGCACCCAAGCTATTATCAGGGACAATTTGAGCAAGAGCGGGGAAGGGAAACAGTAGTAATAAAGCAAAAAGTAGTGTAGAAGATTGGCAGTGCATCATTGCAATTAAGTTAATTTGTATGGGAAAAACAAAGTCAGCAAAACTGAAAGAGTACCTATCGAGGTACGCAAACACCTGTAGGTTTCGGACTGCGAGTAGAAGCACCACCACCCGAATTGTACGCTACCAGTGTGACTTGTCCTCGAGCATCCATCACCCAACCTTGAGCAGGAATAACTGCCTGCGGCTTTATTTCTATTTCGGGACTTTTAACTTCTGCCTTGTGACTTCCATTTGCCACTGGTTCTACCCAATTAAACTGAGCAGAATCGTTGCTGAGGACATCATTAGGGTTAGGTGGCACTCCTCCTTTACCAGTAATACTAAACTCGCTTCCTGCCCCTTCCGTGCAGGGATTAGCCGCAATTAATGTCGCAGAATCGACCACATTTTGCGGTAATACTGCTAACCCAGAAGCTGGATTGACACCAGTAGTGCTAAACGTTACCGCCCCTTGTAAAGCGGGGCCAGCCTGTTGAGAAATAGCCGCAATATCGCTAGTATCAATTAAAGAAGTTGGATTCACTTGTAAAGCGGCAAATTCAGCGTCAGTTAGTCCTAAACTACTTCTGGCTTGTTCGCGATTAACAGTTGTAAAACCAAAGATATTGGGTACATTCACTGTAACTTGACCGCCCCTAGCTGTGCGAGCATTAGCAGTAATATCGTTATTTTCATTTGGTAAAGTAGCCAGAATATCACCCTGAATCCTGATATTGCCACCATCAGAAATACCCGCATCAGTGGTAATTCTACTCCCGCGTCGCAACTGGATATCTTGCGCCTTGATATTAATATTTCCCCCACCGCCAGAGTCAGTTGTACCGTCAATATTCGCTTTGTTATCCAAGGCAATTGAGTCAGCTACAACATTAATATTTCCCGCCCTTCCCCTTCCTAAAGACTGAACGCTAACCGTTGCCCCATCCCGGACAATCAATCGATTCGTATTCAAATTCAACGAGCCAGCATTCCCCGTAGCGTTGGGATTGACAATAATAGAAAAACTGCCAGCCGAAGCCTCAATTCTACTTGCAAAACGACCGTTACTTCCCGCGCCTTGAACTTCGATGCGATCGGCATCAATTGTAATATTTCCGGCATCTACTGCACCCAACGAAGCCGCAGAAATAATCCCCCCATTCCGCAGATTGAGTATGGGCGTAGAGAGGTAGATATCTCCACCCCGACCAGAACTTGAAGTTTGAGTAGCTAGAGCACTGGCTCCGAATCCTACATTTCCCAAAACTCCAGACACGCCGCTTACTTCTATCGACTCGGAAGCTCTCACAGTTAAATTTCCTCCTAGCCCCCCATTCCTAGAAAACACGACTTGCCCAATAACTGCACCCGTTGATAAACTAATTGAGGCTCCATCAGTAACAGTTAGCCGCTTAGTGTCGATGGTAATATCCCCAGCTTTCCCATTGCCATCAAAAGAGTTTGTACCCATACGAGTTTGCGCGGCACTTCCAGAAATACCCCCCGATAATTCTACTGATTCAGTTGTTTTAATCGTGATATTTCCCGATGCTCCATCGCTGCGGCTGATGCTAACCAAACCACCAGCATCGCGTATGATTAACCGTTCTGCCTCAATATTAATGCTGCCGCCAGAGCCGGTACTTTTCTTAGTTGTTCCATTATTGATTGCTGAACTGACAAGCTCAAAGGTGTTAGCGCGGACATTCAGATTTCCCCCATTTCCAGCAGCGAGGGTAGCACTACCGCCCACCACGCCATCCCGCAGCAGCAACCGTCCGGTATTGATATTAATCTCTCCAGCGGCTCCATTGCCCACAGTACCACTATTAATTACAATTTGGGGATCGAAGGGGTTGAGAGTTCCAGATAATATGTATTGGGTATAAAATCGCTGATAGCCTCCTATTCCCAACCCAACCATTTCTACTGAGTCAGTAGCGCGGATATTAATATTACTCCCCATTCCATCTCCCAAAGTTGAAGTAAGAATTTGCGCTCCTTTATCTACTCGTAAATTGTCAGCATTAATGTCAATTCCTCTACCATCAACATCTCCTAGTGTCAAGCTATAAATTCCCGAACTGCTGATGTTGATATTTGAACCTCTGATGTCAATTTTGCCACCTCCTAATCCACTGGTATTGATAAGTGCCTCATTCATTTCAATATTGCCAAAATTCTGAATATTGCTGTAGTCTAAATTTAGAGCTAAAGCCGTTGGTTCAAATTGCACTAAACCGGGACTTTTCACACTTCCCAATAATATTTGTCCGGTATAAGCTGTTAAGTTTCCACCTTGTAGTTGAATATCTCCACCAATTAATGCTAAAGTTTGACCTGGATCTACTGCCAAACCAAGTTTGTTAGAAACAGGAATTTCTATGGGCAATGGCGGTAAGGTTGGTGTGGGGCCAATTGCTTGGGAAGAGTTGACAATTGTGCCGGGATTTTCTCTAAATCTCAAACCTAAAGGAATATTGATCGCTAACAATGGCACTGCATTAGAATTAGCGGCGCTGAATTCAAAGTTATTATCAAAAAGAATGCTGCTGGCAGTTGAACCGATAAATGAGCCGCGTAAATCTAATCTCGCATTGGGGCCGAAGACAATCCCTTTGGGATTAAGTAAGAATAAGTTAGCATTGCCTTGCACTCCTAATGTTCCTAAAATATTGGAAGGATTTCCCCCGGTAACGCGAGTGAAAATGTTAGCAATACCGTTCGGATTGGCAAAATATGCTCCTCTGCCTTCACCGATGTTAAATTCTTGAAAACTGTGAAATAATTTAGGGCCACGAGTTGCACCGCCTTCTATTCTGTCCGATGGTAAATTATTGATAGTTGCGGGAACTGTGCGCGAACTTTCTCCACCTAAACTATTATCGGGAATAATTTGAGCAATAGCGGGGAAAGGCAATAGTAGTAATAACCCAAAAATTAGGGCGGAAGATTTATGAGCCATCTTTTCATTACTGTTAATTTAGTATTCACAAAAAGACTGTAGATATCTAAAACAGGACTTACGCACGATCGCACTACGGCCGCCAACAGGCGCGGTATTGTCACCGCTAGGTTGGCGGCGTTACAGATAGTTTTGCGTAAGTTTTGGCCTATCGAGGTACGCAAACACCCGTCGGTTTCGGACTGCGAGCAGAAGCACCACCACCCGAATTGTACGCTACAAGTGTGACTTGTCCTCGAGCATCCATCACCCAACCTTGAGCAGGAATAACTGCCTGTGGCTTTATTTCTCTTTCGGGACTTTTAACTTCTGCCTTGTGACTTCCAGTTGCCACTGGTTCCACCCAGTTTAACTGTCTAGAATTGTTACTGAGGACATCATTAGGGTTCGGTGGTACTCCTCCTTTACCAGTAATAGTAAACTCATTTCCTTCCCCTTCTATGCAGGGATTAGCGGCGATTAATGTGGTTGGGTCAACTACATTTTGCGGCAAAGCTACCAATCCTTGAGCCGGATTCACCCCAGTAGTGCTAAATGTCACCGCCCCTTGTAATGCGGGCCCAGACTGTTGAGAAATCGCCGCAATATCGCTAGTAGCAATTAAAGAAGTTGGATTGACTTGTAAAGCTGCAAATTCAGCATCAGTTAGTCCTAAACTACTTCTGGCTTGTTCGCGGGTAACTGCTGTAAAACCAAAGATATTCGGGACATTTACTGTAACTTGCCCTCCCCTAGCAGTACGCGCATTAGCAGTAATATCGTTGTTTTCATTTGGTAAAGTAGCCAAAACATCGCTATTAATCCTGATATTTCCACCGTCAGAACTACCTGCATCTGTTGTAATTATGCTACCCCGCCGCAACTGAATGTCTCGCGCTTGGAGATTAATATTTGCCCCTGTACCAGACACGGTAGTACCATCAATTATGGCTTTATTGTCAAGCGCGATCGAGTCTGCAACCACGTTAATATTGCCAGCCCTACCTGTTCCTGAAGATTGAACATTAACCACTGCACTATCCCGAAGAATCAATTGACTAGCATTCAAATTCAACGAGCCTGCATTTCCAGTAGTATTGGGATTGACAGCATTAAATGCTCTACCAGCCGAGGCCTCAATTCCACTCCTCAACCGACTGTTACTCCCGATGCCTCGTACTTCTAAGCGATCGGCATTAATTGTAATATCTCCCGCATTTGCTGCGCCCAAGGAAGCCGCAGAAATAACGCCGCCATTCTGCACAGTTAGTTTAGGTGTTGACAGGCGAATATCTCCACCTCTACCAGAACTTGCAGTTTGAGTAACAAAAGAACTTGCTACATAACCCGCATTCCCCAAAAATCTTGACTCGCCGCTTACTTCTATAGACTCGGAGGCTTTCACGGTTAAATTTCCTCCCGTCCCGCCATTTGTAGAAAACACGACTTCGCCAAAAATTGCACCCGTCGTTAAACTAATTGTGGCTCCATTAGAAACACTCAGCCGCTTAGTGTCGATGCTAATATCCCCACCTGTTCCATTTCCCTGAAAAGTATTCGTGCCAATCCGAGTTTGACCTAAACCTACAGGAAGACTCCCCGACAATTCCACAGATTCAGAAGCTTTAATGGCGATATTCCCCGATGCTCCATCACTAAGGCTGAAGCTGGCGAAAGCACCGCCATCGCGCAGTATTAATCGTTCGGCTTCCACAGTAATATTTCCGCCTTGACCAGTGGTTGCGTTCGTTGTGCCGTTATAGAGCGCCGAACTGACGAGTTCGACGGTGTTGGCGCGGATAGTCAGATTTCCGCCATTGCCAGCACCAAAGGTGGGGGCACCGGCCACTACCCCATTGCTCATCAACAGCCGTCCGGCTTCAATGTTAATATCTCCTGCTCCTCCACTGCCAATAGCGCTAGTAAAGAGAACGATTTGCGAAATGAAGGGGTTGCCTGTTCCTGATGTCTGAAAACTTTCTGTAAGCTGCTGATAGCCCTCAATTCCCAACCCGGTCATTTCTACTGAGTCAGTAGCGCGGATGTTGATATTGCTCCCTTTTCCCTCTCCTAGTGTTGTGGTGAAAATTTGCGATCCCTGCTGTAGTCGCAAGTTTTGGGCATTGATGTCGATGCCTCTACCATCAAGATTTCCTAGTGTCAGTCCATAAATTCCTGAACTACTGAGAGTGATATTTGCACCCCTGATGTCAACTTTTCCTCCTCCTAATCCGCTGGTATTGAGCAATGAACTGTTCATGTCAATATTGCCGAAGTCCTGAATATCTCCATAGTTTAAATTCAGACCTAAAGCGGTTGGTTCAAATTCTACTAAACCTGAACTCTTGACACTTCCGAGTAATATTTGTCCGGTACTGGCAGTAGCAATACCGCCGTTGAATTGGATATTTCCCCCTACTAGGGCTAAGGTTTGACCGGGGTCTACTGCTAAACCAATATTATCAAAAATTGGTACTGGTAGAGGAAGGTCAGGCGGTGAGGGGTTAGGAGCAATTGATTGGTTAATAATTGCGCCAGGATTTTCGCGAAATCTTAAACCCACAGGAATATTAATTGCTAATAAGGGTACTGTATTAGAATTAGCGGCGCTAAATTCAAAGCCATTATCAAATAAAATACCGCTACCAGTTGAAGCGATAAATGAGCCGCGTAAGTCTAACCTTGCATTGGGGCCGAAGACAATTCCTCTGGGATTAAGTAAGAATAAGTTAGCATTGCCTTGGACTCCCAATATTCCTAAAATATTAGAAGGATTACCACCAGTAACGCGAGTAAAAATGTTAGTAATGCCATTAGGGTTGGCAAAATATGCTCCTCTACCTTCACCGACGTTAAATTCTTGGAAACTGTGAAATAAGTGAGGGCCACGAGTTGCACCGCCTTCTATTCTGTCCGATGGTAAATTATTGATAGTTGCGGGAACTGTGCGCGAACTTTCTGTACCTAAACTATTATCTGGGATGATTTGAGCGATGGCTGGGAAAGGAAAAAGCAGTAGGAATGCAAAAATTAGGGTGGAAGAGGGACGGGGCATCATTCAAATCCTGTTAATTGGTGATTAGGAGTAGAGCGAGCGCTGCGAGTGTAACAATACTGCACTTTCTAGGTAAGTGAAGTACAGAGAAACCGGGTTTCTTAAAGAAAACCGATTTCTAGCGAGAAATCCAGCAGAAACCCGGTTTCTGTGGTGTACTTTATCAATCTGAAATCCGCTGTATTTCAGGGAGCATCGGAATGGTATGGGCGGGGCGGGTTTATAAGATTTGTCGATACCTAGCAAATATCCCGGCGAACCCGCCCCTACAGAACTTAACATCATACAATTCCGAATCAAACGGATTTGATATGAAACGATAGCAGCACCCGTCTACAAAAATTAGTCTCAACTTTCTCTATAGAGTGTCCCGATCGCTTAATAAAAGTGACCGAGGATGACTTTTTACTCGACAGAAAAAGAGAGATTGAAAGGCAAAGTAGCTAAAAAGGAAAATAATTAATGCTGAAGTAGATGCCTTTTTCTTGCCAAGTGTTGTTCCCCGAATCAACGCTGATTAAGGGGATACTATAGTCGAGTCTGGCATTGAGCCGATCGCTCATTTGCCATATCAATCCTAAACCTGCACCCAATAAACGCTCTGAGTCGGGATTGACTTTCTCTCCCGAATGATTCCACCCGATGCCAAAATCAATAAAGGGAGCAATCTGCAAAATGCCTTTGATTTTTGGTACGCGCCAAATGGGGATTCGTACTTCCGCAGAGGCGATCGCGCCGCTATCACTTAGTAGTAAATCTTGCCGATATCCGCGTACAGTCTGAACACCGCCAATGCCAATTTGTTCGAGGGATAGTAGATCTCCGGTGGCGAGTTGAAGGTCAGAACGCAGAACTAGCAAAGTTTCGGGCGCTAGTAGCCGGACGTATTGAGCTTGTCCCCGCCATGAGAAAAAGCGGCTATCGGGGGCATCATCGTTTACAGTAGCACCAAAGATATCGGTGCCGAGGGAGAATTGCGATCGCGCTGCGAAAACTTGATTTTGACTGCGCTGCACGTATTCTTGAAAGAAGCGAAAGGCTGTAACTCGCGTTTCCCCTTGGTCGTTGGCTCCTGGTGAAAGGGGATAGTTCTCTCCTAATAGAGAAGTATCGCTTTCTTGACGCGAAAAAGTCAAGCCTAAAGCTAATTCGCGATCGGGTTTTAGAACTATTGGTTGGCGATATGTGAGTTCGTAGGTGCGCGATCGCCCTTCGATGTCTAGGCGATCGAAGGGTTCTTCAATCACGTTAGTTTTGGTAACGCCTGCTGCAATTTGAATTGTGCCGTTGTGAGCGTTGACGGGGACAGTATAACTGGCATTTAATTCATTACTACCGTCGGTGTTGGCATAAGATACATTTAATCCGTCACCCAAACCGATTAAATTAGCTTGGTTGATGCGAACGCCGCGTCGAAAACTGCCTACACTAGGAGAGCGGTTGTTGTCTGCAAATAGCTCAACGCTAAAGGTATCTGCTTCTTTGACTCGCACTTGTAAGCGGCTGCGTTCGGGCCGACTTCCGGCTTGAAGTTCTGCTGAGATATTAGCAATCTGAGGGTCGAGTTGCAGCAGTTGTAATGCTTCTAGCAAGCGATCGCGGTTTAAGGGTGGACGAGTGGCGAGGTTTAAGCGCGATCGCACGTAGTTAGAGTTAAGCCGCCGATTTCCCGTAATCTCAATTCCCTCTAACCCTCCTTCAATCACCCGAATTTTAACAATTGCTCCTTCTCTAGGAAAGGTTTGGTCAGTTGGAATCACCGCACCGGAATTGACATAACCCGCATCTATGTATTTTTGAGTGATGGCTGTTTCTACCGCCAGCAGTTCGCTAAAGGTGATTTCCCGTCCCGTAAATGGTTGAGCGATTGCCGATAATTCGCGATCGCTAAAAGCAGTATTACCTTCAAACTCAAACCGTTCCACCCGAATTGTCCCCGGAATTTCCGGAGAGACTTGATTGGGAGGATTTGGGGGGATTGGCTGTAAGGGAAGCGGTTGCGGCTGCGGCGGTGTAGAATCGGGCAATTCAGGTGGTTTCGGGAAAATGGGGTTAGGTAGTTGAGCCAACTGCAAGTCGGGTTCATTAAAAGTAAAAGCTGGGATTGGAGGTAAGCCATTGCGATCGCTACTGGCAACTTCTAAATCTTGAACATTTGAAGGCAAAGTTTTCACCTCGCTAGCCGCAACTTTAGCTCCTCCCACCATTAGCCAAACAAACCCCGTTAGCCCCAATAGTATTCTAAGACGAGTCATAATTAAGTCTTTCCTGCCCAGGATTAAGTGAGTCAAATCACTAATTGTTTTTTATAGCCTTAATTCATGAGGCTATAAATTAGAATAGATGTCACCAAATGCTTTCCTAGCATAACTAATATCTGAGTTATTAATTCACAACTCAAGACCGATCGGCCTTGGCACTCCCCGATAATTCAGCACTTTGCACCCGTGCCATCCGAATTGTTTGGGGAAATACACCCACTAAAAGAGCCAAAGCCAGATCTGGAAGCTGTGCTACCGTTTCGGAGTCAAAATACTGTTCAAACTGAGTCAAAAGCATCTGCGATCGCACCACAGGCAAACTCCTTGCCGTTAATTGTTCAGTTAAACGCACCCAATGCCTGCGAATTCCATAAGCTTTTTGTCGCTCTTCAGGAGATTTCGGCTCAACCAAGCAAACATCTCCCACTAAAATCACCTCTTGGCAATCGCGATCGAAAACACCCCCAACAGCGGCTCCCGGCCCCGCAAACTCAGCGTGATACACCTTAATCAAAATTAGACCATTACGGCGACGACTGTCCACAATCAGCAATTTACCGCTGTGGATCTGGGTAAGAATTTCTGGCGGTTGGGGGTACTCAATCAATTCTGTACCGCAGTTTAGGCGTTCATTATCCATGCCAACAAAGCCGGAGGGCAGAGCATACAAATAGAGCTAAAGTAGGTGCTAAATTAAAGTATCCATCACTTCCGCCTCTGAATTAGAATCAAGAATTTGCAAGCAGAAGAGATTGAAAAATCCGCTTTGAGCCTCTTTCAGCTTTCTCTGTAAGGGCCCATGACGATATCTCCCCCTCTCTGGGACTTCGATCGCAAATCCCACCTCCATCAACTTTTTGAAGATTCCAAGGCAGCATGATTGAATATCAATTGCAGATACAACAAGCCGTAAATACCCTCAAAACTGATTTACCCACACTTTTTGAGCAAGATATTTCCTATGATATCTATACAAAAGATATTTATTTTCAAGATCCAGTCAACAAATTCAAAGGAAAAATAAACTATCGTATTATCTTTTGGACTCTACGATTTCATGCTCAGCTATTTTTTACAGAAATTCACTTCGATTTGCACGAAGTTGGTCAGACAGCATCAGATACTATTCTAGCAAAATGGACTGTTCGCGGTACCTTACGAGTTCCCTGGAAAGCTCAGATATTTTTCAACGGCTACTCTACTTACAAGCTCAACACTGAAGGTCTGATCTACGAACATATCGACACATGGGATCGGAAACCAGGAGAAGTATTAAAGCAATTTATCCGCAAAGGAGACGAGATTAATTAAAAATTAAAATTTCAAGATTAAGGACTGTTGAGTATCCAAACCCGCTAACAATTGCTAAAATTATCATTTGCTGAAATTTATCAAAGGGAAAAGATCGTGACTGATATTGTCGAAACTCTCACCAATGCAGGGTGTTTTAAAACATTGCTGACTGTAATTGAAGCGGCTGGTTTGTTAGATCTGTTGCAGGGATCGGGACACTACACTATTCTCGCACCAACTGACGAAGCCTTTGCTAAGATTCCACCTAATACTATCGCTTCTTGGATGGAAAATATTCCTAAACTCAAACAAATTCTGAGCTATCATATCATATTTGGTGATGTCAGAACTGATAATTTTCTTGAACTCACTTCCGCTGAGACAGTAGAAGGTTCAGTAGTTGGGATTGATACTTCTGACGGTATTAAAATCAATCATGCTAAAATCCTCAAAGCAGATATTCTTGCCGACAACGGCACGCTCCACATCATTGACGCAGTGTTAATACCAGCGTTAGTTAATTAATAGCAATCAGGGTGGGGAATACCCACCCAATCTGTTAGTTGAAGCCTTCAATGCTATTCCCTTCTTCCCCGATCAATCGGAGCATCGGAGCATCGTAGCCCCTCTTCTTCCCTGAGCATCGGAGCATCGGAGCATCGTAGCCCCTTCTTCCCTAGCCCTGAGCATCGGAGCATCGTAGCCCCTTCTTCCCCTAGCCCCTAGCCCCTAGCCCCTAGCCCCTTCTTCCCTAGCCCCTTCTTCACTAAGTATTAAGCCAGTCCGAGGGGGTATGGTTAATTCTAGTTGCTTAGTTTCGCCTTCGAGGTTCCACAAAACCTCGCCTCTGCCATATATAACCTTATCGGGATGAGATGTAAGATTAGGTGTATCAAAACTAACATTAACTGGTTCAGTTCCGACATTAACTGCCACAATCAATTCCTCTGCATCCAAAATTCGAGCGAAAACATAAGCTGTTCCTTCAGTGAATAGAACATGATATAATCCTGTACGAAGAGCTGGGTATTTTTGGCGCAAAGCTATTAAATACTTGTGGTAATTTAACACATCAATTTCCCAATGTTGTTCCATCGGAAAGCCTCGGCGAGAATCTGGATCTAAACGACCAGGTAAGCCAACTTCATCACCATAATATATGCTAGGAGCACCGGGAAATGTTAACAGTAGCAAAGTCGCGAGTTCGACAGTCGATTTATCGCCTCCAGCAATAGAAAGCAGGCGTGCTGTATCGTGACTTGCCAGCAAGTTTAGCTGAGTAAGCTGTATTTCCCAAGGATAGAGTTCTAACAAATATTGGATTTTTTCGCCGTACTCTTTAGCAAATAATGGTGGGTAGGGATGGTAAGATCGGCCTTCTACTTGCTGAATGTCAACGCGATCGCCTGCTGTAAAAGCAATAGTCGGCCCGGCAAAAAGATAATTCATTACGCCGTCAAATTGAGTACCATCCAGCCATTCTCGCGCATCTAGCCAGACTTCACCAACGATATAAGCTTCGGGATTTATAGCTTTTACTCGCTCTCGAAATTCTTGCCAAAATCCGGGTGTTTTAATTTCAAAAGGAACATCTAAACGCCAGCCATCAATGCCGAATTTAATCCAATATTCGGCAATTTCCATGATATATTCTCGCACTTCTGAGTTATCATGATTAAAGACTGGCAAGGCGCGATTTCCATCCCAACCAGCGTAGTTAGCAGGGAACTCACCATTGTAGGCAGATAGCGGCCAGCCTTCTATTTTGAACCAATTTAACCAAGGAGAATAGGGGCCATTTTCAAGGATGTCATGGAAGAAGAAAAAACCGCGACTCGCGTGGTTAAATACGCCATCAAGAACAACTTTAATGTTACGTTCATGGGCGGCATCTAAGAGTTCCTTAAAAGCAGGATTTCCGCCTAACATGGGATCGACTTGGTAATAGTCGTGGGTGTGGTAGCGATGGTTGCTAGCAGATTGAAAAATGGGGGTAAAGTAGATGGCATTGATGCCTAAGTCTTGTAGGTAGTCTAATTGTTCCATTACACCCCATAAGTCGCCACCTTTGTAGCCTTGGAGGGTGGGAATTTCATGCCATTCTTCCCAGAGGAAGTTTTGCAAGAGGCGTTTGCGGGGTTGTTTGCTTCTGGCGAAGCGATCGGGGAATATTTGGTAGAATACGGCGTGTTTTACCCAGTCTGGCGTTTGAATTTGCATTTTAGTATGGTTGAGCGTCCATGACTAGGTTACATTTGTCGTGGCTGCTTTTGAATCTAACTTTTGGTAGAAAGCAGTCCATATAATGTTTAATAATGTAAGTATCTAATGTGAGTGAGGGGTGACGGGGTGGGGATAGGTATGCCGTTGATGTCTGCGATCGCTTGCCAGTCGAGTCCCAGTTTTTCGCAAATTTCCCCGTTACGGAATGATAAGTAGAAGGAAGAAGGAAGAAGGAAGAAGGAAGAAGGAAGAAAAATTTAGTTATCTAGGAGAGAAGGAAGAAGGAAGAAGGAAGAAGGAAGAAAAATTAGGTTGATTTACTTACTCAACATCTCTTTAACCTAGTTAATACCAACACAATCTCATCTATTGCTTCCCGTAAATCTCCCGCAGACAAATCAGATTGGTTGACAATAATACTAAAAGCCAACGGCTCAAAATTCGCAACTTCTACATATCCAGACAAGGCAGAAACACCAGTTAAAGTTCCTGTTTTGGCGCGGACAATTCCTTGCGCTGATGTATTATTAAAACGATTCTTTAATGTACCGCTTGTACCTGCAACTGGCAAAGAATCACGATAAATAGATTTTACTGGCGAATTAGCCATCAATCTCAAAGTTTGCACCAAAGCCTCTGGACTAACTAAATTCTGACGAGATAAACCAGAACCATCAGCTAATACATAACCATCAGGATTAACACCTAATTGAGTTAATGCTGCTGCTAGCTCTGGCAAACCAAATCCAACTCGATCTTTTCGGGGTAAAGGTGCAATTTTACCCAGTAATCTTACTAACACCTCAGCATAAATATTAACGCTTTCCTGATTAGTCTCCCTCACTAAATCCGCCAATAGTGGAGATTCAACTGCTGCTAATTCTTGAGTTTGTGGCGAAAAATTAGATGCAACTAACGCCTGCTTAACAGTAATTCCCTCAGCATTAAGTACCTGGCGAAAGCGTTGAAGAAAATTATTAGCGGGATTGACAACCGACACATAAGCAAATTCAGACTCAGAACCGAATCTCAAATTTCCCCTAACTCGAATTATCGGTTGCCAGAAATCTCTCCCAACTTCCACAAACTCCGATTCATCCTTTCCCACAGTCACAGAATTATTCTCAATTCGCCACTGATTTGCCTGTGTTACATCGGCAAAGGTAACTCGCAGCGGTTGACCGATAGATTGTGGTGATAACACTAATTTTATCGCATTTTCATTGAAAATTAAACTATTAATTGGTGCTCCGTAGCCGGCTTGCACGTCTTCCCATTCCCAATTCCGATTTACTGAATCTCCGGGAAAATAACTATCATCAGCGATCAACTCGCTAACTTGATTAACTCCCCGCTGTTTTAACTGTTTCGCTAAATCTTTTAATTGAGTTTCCGTAATGCTCGGATCGCCTCTTCCTACAATGTATAAACGTCGATTTTGATCGCCATAAACAGAAGTTCTTATCCGAAATTGAGGGCCGAGTTTTTGCAAAGCCGCCGCCGTTGTCAACAATTTTACATTGGAAGCAGGTATGAAATATTGCTGAGCATCTCGACTGTAGAGAGTTGTCGCCGTAGATAAAGTTTGAATCACCATCCCCCAGCGAGAGCGACGAAATTGAGCGCGATTGGCGATCGCATCCACCGCTACACCTAACTGAGCAGGACAAATATTCTCAGCAGCTTGTCTTTGAGCAACCGCCGTCAGCGGCCATCCGATGATTACCAGTAACAAACTAATCCCAATTCCTTTCATATCCTAGTTATATTTGCGCCAGAAGCTTAATTACATCTCAGCCTAAAGGTTGAGGGAGCTTAGATAAAATAAGTTTACTATGATTGTAGGGTATTACCCCCTGTAAGTATAAGTACACAAGTAAACTTGGCAACATAAATTCTGAATTTTGAAGGAGCAGGAAAGTGAGCTTAATTCTAATTGCCGACGATCGGCAGAATTGGCGCGATCTAACTCGGCACGCCATGAGAGCAGATAATTATCGCACATTAGAAGCTAGCAATGGTAGAGAATGCTTAGAGATGATTAGCGCTTATCATCCTGATTGTATTATTCTTGACATTGAGATGCCAGAAAAAGATGGTTTTGAAGTGCTGGAAACTCTTTTCAATCAATCAGTAAAGATTCCAGTAATAGTATATTCATCTGCCATACAAGAAATTACTCGCCTTTATTGCTTGACAATGGGAGCAGCAGCATTTATCAGCAAGCCGGCAACCGATTTAGAACTGCGTAATACTATTAAGACAGTCCTCAGCAAATACAAAACAACAGAGAAGCACATAGATGTCAATCAACCTCAAATCGGAGTTTTTCACAGGTAAAATCTTACCATAAGTGTGACTTTGAATAATTAGTGGGCAGTAGTTTGAAACGACACAGCAAATATGTTTTAATAGGACTTAGGCAACAAGGCTAGTAGCGCCCCTGTCTTGGCCGCATTCAGTTTTGATGCGTAAGTCCTACGATCGGTTTGTGCAAGTGGCATTTTAAGTTCATGGGTAGAAAATGAGATGCCCTTTGCGTACAGAATAACTTGCATTTGGCTGGGAAGATATTGAAGAAAATAATAATTTAAATAAATTTTGAATAAACTGAAAATTAATTCACGTCTTTAGATTGAGAGTTAAGATTAAGAATCTCGCTCCTCAGACAGAATTTATAGTGGGTAATATTAAGTAAAATTAGATCGATTAAGCACAATTTTTGACTAAGCAGTTAATATAGTTCTGGGAGAAATAACCATGAAGATCCAAGAACAAACTTTAAACAGACCAGCTACATCCACAAGATTGCGCCAGCGCGACAGTATGAGTACAAATCTGGGGATTCTGGTGGCAAGCGTACTGACAACCTTGGGTTTAGCAGGCGTTGGATTATCCCTATATCAAAAGTTTGAATCTAATCAGGCAAATGACTCGTCATACTCTCAAACTCAGGTCAAAAATAGCGATGCAATTACTCAATCAAATCCATCGCCTGCTGTCCAAAATCAGCTCAATTCTTCCGTCCAGCCTGCTTTTGGAGGTAAAGCACAAATCAAGATACTTTCCGTCTATCGGTTAGAAGGTAAACCTGACGAAGTGACTGTAGAAATGCGGATCGATCGAGTGGCGGAGAATAATGTCGGAGCGAGCGATATTATCGATCCAGGTGCTATAGAAGGTCGCAATCCCATTACTAGCGAAACATACACAGCAGTCGATCCTTTTCAGGAAGCCTCAAACCCGATTTCTTTGTCAGAAATGCGTCCAGAGGAAAGAAAGAACGCTTATGTCGTGCTAAAAGTACCTTCAGGGATGAATGCGATCGACATCTTTGTTCCGAATGCAGCACCATTTAGAAATATCGCGATCGCCAACTCTAATTTAGGGACGAGTTCAGCTAGTTCTTTAAGCAAAACGCCTCCTGAACCAGTAAGACAGGTTGTACCCAGCAAGAGCGTTAAATTTGCCAGTAATAGCCAGGGAATTAAACTAGACAAGTTTGCTAGCAACGCTTACGGGAATAAGGCCAAAATTGAATTACTTTCAGTTAAGCGGATTCAAGATCCAGAAACAGATCAGCGGGATGTGGTGAATGTGCAAATGCGTATTCGGCGCTTGACGGACGATCGCGCATTTAAGGAGAGCATTAGCATTGGCGATACCACTGCTCGCGATCGCCAAACTACCCAAGTTTACAAATCATTAGACTCAGAACAATCAACCGGACAAGTTTTGTTAGGAGAGCTCAAACCCGGCGCTTCCGCAGATGCCTATGTGTGGTTGCGCGTACCTGAAGAGGTAAGTGCGATCGACATTTACGTTCCTCAAACTCAGGCATTTCAGAATGTGCCGATCGCTAATTAAGCTTGTCTCTCCCATTATTACTCAACTCTCCTCTTCTCCGTAACGCCGCCTTATAGGCGGTCAAATCACCGCCTATAAGGCGGCGTTACGGAGATCTAAAGCACTCCCATATCTTTGAAACAACGACGAGTTACCTCCATACGAGCAGATGAATCTTTCTGGTTACGAATATCAATGTTAGTGGCAAAAAAGTAAACATTATCTCCTTTCTCCAAGTAACCAACTATCCATCCGATTTGCACTGTTACGTTCTCTCCAAAACCAGCCCAACCAGTTTTACTTCTGATTGTATAATCTGGAGTTTTTTCCATAATCATAATGTCTTTGACAATAGAGACTGTTCGTTTGGAGAAAGGTAATTCATTATTGTAAAGACGGCGGAGAAACTGAATTTGCTCTTGAGGTGTGATTCTCAGTTCTCCTTGCAACCAAAATTTATCAATATCATCTTTATTCCCAATTTTTTGGTTGCCATATCCTACATTATTCACCCATTTTTGCATTTGTTCGTAACCAGCTCGACGAGCTAGAACTTGGTAAAACCAAACCGCAGACACTTTGAATGCTTCTTTCATATTCAAGTCTCGGTTCCATTCAGGAATATCTCTTTGAATTCCATCCCAAGTTAGCACCGATATTTCATTTGAAATTGCCCCAGTTTCTAAAGCAATTAAGGAGTTGATAATTTTAAAGGTTGATGCAGGTGAAAATGCTCTTGCATTCCGTTCGGGATTATGTTGAAATACCCGATCGTTTTTGGAGTCATAGATCAGAATTGAACCTTCAACTCCTAATTCTTGAAAGTGCCGTCCAAAATCAATATTCTGAGCAACTTCTAGGGGATTTGTAACCTCAATCGCTGATTTTGGAATTGATGCTGATGGCATTGCCTGAAATAGGATAGAGAGAGTGGCACTCAAGGCCAGGAGAACAATAATTATCAAGCGAAATATTCGGTTCATCAGTTTTTGTGAGATCGGAATGCAAAATTTCAATCAGTATAAAAAAGGCAATCTGTACAGAGATTGCCTACCACAAACAAATCAAATATTACAATACATTTGATTTTTCAACAAATATAGCCCCTTCTTCTCTTCTTCCCTTCTTCCCCTAGCCCCTAGCCCCTAGCCCCTAGCTATACTAGCTAGCGTTTGCGCTTAATGTTATCTTGCACTCTGCGATCGCGCCACTCAAGCGCCGTCAGATAAAGAACACCGCCAGTAACAACAACCAACAGCACAAAAGCCACCCAAACCAGCAAATTAACAGCCGAGAACTCCATTATTCCTCCTTAAATTTTACATTCAATGGTTAACAGTTAACCGTTAACCGTTAACACTTCAATTAGCTGGTAACTCTGACAAAATTGTAAACCTAACGTGATTAATCGCCAAGGTTCCCACCGAAACTTCTTCCTTATTCAAAGGAAGTCCCCCACTTTTGAGACTTTGAAACCGAATCCCTTTACCGATTTCCACATGATACCAAGCCAAACCCATAAAAAATCGTAAAGGATAGGGGCCGCGCTCTTGAATATCATCAGGATTAGACTCCATCGGTACCCAGCCAAAACCGGGGATATAAAACTCCAGCCAAACATGATTAAAATCCGGCGACAAAGGTACACCCTTCCTGTCAGCAAAAGCCGGACATTTATAGCGGCCAATAGTGCGACAAGCAATCCCATTTAACCTAGCCAAAGCTAACAACACGCCCACATACTCCCCGCAGGAACCAGTGCCCCGCCGGAGTACAACATCAGGTGTATCAATGTGCGGTCTGATACTGTAAGAAAGGCAATCATAAACATAATTACGAATGCTCAGCAATTTTCGGAGTATATTTGTTTCTGTTCCAATTGCCTCCTTAGCAGCAGCACGCACAATATCCGAATCCATCGCTAAACTGTCATCATCCACCAAATATTTAGCTTGAAATTCAGGCGTTAAGGCGGGAGCTTTTTCCACATCGCGGGGAGTAATTTCATATTTAATACTCCTGACTTCCAGTAGAGCTTTCCAGCCAAAAATTCGCCGTTCATGTGCCCGTAGCGGGTCAAACTTAAACACCGCTACTCGTTCTCCATCCTGAATTTCTTCAGTAAAAGGCATACCGATCGGTGAAATTTGCCGCACCTTTTGGCGATGAGTATCTGACGGCATCGCAATCCGCCATTCCAGATTATCTATGTGTACCTCATCCAGAGGAGCAAGTTCCTCCACATAAGACATCTCCATCAGAAAACCATTAGATAAAGCATAGCGATCGCGTTCATTGTAATGAAAATGCAAAGGATGAATAAAAGTGCGATCGCGCTTCGTCAACTGATAAGGATCTTCCGAATTTGGATCGTCCCGGATGTAAAGTTCCTCCCCAGCATAAGCAACATAAAGAACTTCTTTCCCAGTAGCAGCATCTGTGTGAAAAGCTAAAGCTGTAGGCGACTCAAATGGTGTTAACACATTAAAGCGAACTTCTCCAGTCCCTCGTTCCAAACAGTAAACCGTTTGTTCCGTCGCATCGCAAACCCAAAGTTCCTCACCCCGCACCGTAATATTCTCAACCCCGATACCGGGCGAGTAAAACCGAGTAATCTCTTTGCGATTAGTGCGGTTAAAAACAATAATGCAACCTGCTTTTTGACAAGTCACATAAACAGTAGAATTCCAAACTGCAACCCCATCGGCAGAGTAAGGAAGCGAAACAAAATGCTGAGGTTCGATTTCAGCAATAGAACCGTCACGAATTGCCCCGGGACAGACGTACACGCTGTCATCCCGGACAAACCAGAGGCTATCTTCCCAAATAGCCAAACCAGTAGCATCCACAAACTTATCCACGCGACAGGGATTTAACACAGTCGTATTATCAGTTTCAGGGTCAATCGAAACCAGCAGTCCCCCTGGTTTATCAAGACCAAAGAGTTCATCCCCTAAAAACGCGATACCATGTATTGCCAAGACTCCTATCGGCCTGACCGTCCGCAGCCGTGAAAGCCCTTGATCTGAGAGAGCGGGTGAATTTAGGTGCATGATAAATATGAGTGTGGGTAGTGTGAAAATCAAACCGATCGGCCTGTGAAAATCAACAAGCATCACTGCACCGTGCCAGCGCACGCCTAGTTGTCGGCCTCCTTGAGAGTTAGGCTAGCATTCAACGGCGAGAGGGTGAATCTGATACTGGCTTTGAGCGATAAAATCAATCCTATCTACCAAAAGATATAAATTAAGTACAAGAGGTTACTAGATCGGGCGGAACATTAGATACAATGAAGCCGTCTAACAAAGTTGCTAGGTTCACCTGAAGGCTGGTTCATCATGGCTTGGACAAAGGCTCCTCTACACATCGCATTTCTTTCTTTAGCTCTGTCTCTAGACATAGTTGCTACCTCTAGCTTCCCAAAAGAAGCAATGGCAGCAAATATATTGGCAGAAACAGGCGATCGCGCATCTACCCAACAGATACCAGATAACTGGCAAACCGTCGAACCCACCATCCCCAATGAAAACTCCGCGAGCACTCAGCGACCAGATGCGAGTTGGAACGCTTTTGAACCGCCAGATCGGGGAGTCCCTGGTCGTCGGGAAGGTGGTGGCACTCGCGGGCCAGAATGCCCCACTAGCACCACTGCATTGATTCCCAAATCAACGATGGGGCGAACGATATCAGCGAATCCAACATTCTTTTACTACGTGCCCGCCACCCTCGACAAAATAGTTGAGTTTGAGCTGGCTGATGAAGCTGATAAGACCGTTTACAAAACTAGCTTCAGGATGATCGCTAAGGCCCCTGGCATTGTTAGCGTTACTCTTCCTACTGCTAACGCAGCTTCCTTAGAGGTTGGCAAAAACTACCATTGGTACTTTACTATTAAGTGCAACCCTAATGATAGCGAGGCAGATATTGTAGTTTCTGGCTGGATCAACCGCGTCGAAATGACGGCAGGCCTGAAATCTCAGTTAGATGGGGTTGGATCGGAACGCGATCGCCTTAACATTTACGCCAAAGAATCCTTATGGTACGAATATATTACTACCTTAGCGGATCTGCGTCGTTCTCAGCCCGCTGATTCAGCACTAACAGTCAAGTGGACTGAACTTTTGAGCGCAGTTGAGCTAGAAAAAATAGCCCAACAACCATTGGTGCAGATTCAATTGATTCCCACAAATTAATCCAGGGACACAGGGGGCAGGCAGAAAAGGGAATGAGGGAACAACAAGCAAGCGAGAGGGAGTGACGGGAGAATTTTGCCTGGCTTCTGCCTTAGTCTAACGAGCGGCTAATTGCAGTTTTCAGCGGGTGAGATCCTGCCATTAATTGCCAATAGAATTTGGAATACATTTGTCAAAACTACGAATTCAGAATACATCCGTCAGCATAAATTATTCTGAATTCTAAATTCTAGCTGCTGAATTATTCTTGATTCTGACTCTTGACTGCTGGCTCCTGCTTCTAAATCCTGAATTCTAATAAGATAAACTCTCATGGTAAAGTAGCCAACAAATTAATTAAAGAGCAAATATTTTATGCCCTGGAGTGCAAGTCTTGTCATGTTTCGGTGTGGAGTCTCAATTCCCAGTGCAGTCCTGATCGCTTGCTTTTGGGGCAACGACGCTCTCTCCCAAACTCTGGACATTTCACTCAAGCCAACCCTCACCTCAAACCAAGTAAATACGGGAAACGGGGCATGGGATACGGTTGTCGAGCCAGGTCAAAAGGCAGAAAAGGACGGAGTAGCAACAGACTTTAGCAAGCCAGAAGCACAAAAGGAAAGCAGCGCCGAAGCTGAAAAATTAGTAAAAGTATTGAATGATTTAGAGGCAAAGCAGACTAACTCGGAATCTAAATTATCCAGTTTGACTTCCTTATCTCTCCCCGATCCTGCCCTAAAACTAGATCCTCCCCAAAGCAATCTAGATTCTGAATCTGAACCCCAGAAAAAACCAAGCTTCAGAACTTCTTGGGGCTACCTACAGCAGATTTCTAGTGAATTGAATACATCTGTTCCTACTCCTGGCGATCGCGCTAGTGGGATTTCCCACTCCCATGAGTTGATATCCACCCTATCTCCTCAACCAGATAGGGAATTTTTAACTCACAACTCACAACTGACAACTCATAACTTCTCTTCCCCCTCCACCCCACCTGCAACTTGCCAACAACCAACTTGTAACTTTCTCGCCCAGACACCCCAAACTCCACAAAATCTACCTTCCGATCTCAATCCTGCCGATCTAAATCCCGATCCCAATCGCGATCGCTTCCTCCAACCGCCCCCAGAACCAACCCCAGAACCGCCCCAAGCACCACCGCAAGTAGAACCCCAACCCACCCCCTCACCACAGCCAGAACTGCCGAATGTACCCATTCCAGTGCAGAAAATCGAGGTCGTTGGCAGCACAATCTTAAGTCGCGAAGACATTGAGGCGATCGTTAAGCCCCTAGAAGGGCGTTCCGTTACCCTAGAACAACTTAGGGAAGCCGCAGATAAAATTACCACTATTTACCTCGATCGCGGCTACATCACCTCCAGAGCCGTTGTCCCACCTCAAACCATCACCAATGGTAACGTCCAAATTCAGGTAATCGAAGGAAAGCTGGCCAAAATTGAAGTCGAAGGAACCAAACGCTTAAATCCATCCTACGTCCGCAGCCGCATTCGGTTAGGGGCCGGACGACCCCTGAGTACCGCCAAGCTGGAAGATCAACTCCGGCTGCTGCGTGTCGATCCTTTGTTTGACAATGTAGAAGCAAGCCTGCGAGCCGGCGAGAAGGAAGGCGAAAGTATCCTGATCGTCCGCGTCATCGAAGCTAACCCTTTTCAAGCTAACTTCAGTATTGATAATTATTCACCACCTAGTGTCGGTTCAGAGCGGTTAGGCGTGAATGTGCGCCACCGCAATATTACTGGTAGGGGTGACGAACTAGCGGCGGCTTATTACCGAGCTATTGGCGACTCTGATGTTTTTGACTTTAGTTACCGCATTCCAGTTAATGCGATGAACGGTACGGTGCAATTGAGGGTGGCACCAAACCGCAATAGTATTGTCCAAGCACCTTTCGATCAGTTCGATATTTCCGGGAAATCTCAACTGTATGAAATCAGTTATCGCCAGCCGTTATTGCGATCGCCGATACAGGAGTTTGCTGTATCTCTCGGTTTTACTTATCAGAGGGGTCGCACTTATCTCGCCGGCGATCCCTTTCCCTTTGGTTTGGGCCCAGGGGAGGAAGGTAGCGATACAGGCGTTACTACTACCAGCGCGATCAAGATTGGACAGGACTACATTCGTCGCGATCCTCGCGGCGCTTGGGCTCTGCGATCGCAATTCAGCATTGGTACTGGTTTATTCGATGCTACTGTCAATGAATCTCCGGTTCCTGATGGGCTATTTTTTAGCTGGCTAGGTCAGGTGCAACGGGTACAAAGGCTCAATGAAAATCATCTGCTGATTTTACAGGCAGATTTGCAACTCTCAGCCAATAGCCTGTTACCATCCCAGCAGTTTGTGATTGGGGGCGGGCAATCTTTACGGGGCTATCGGCAAAACGTGCGATCGGGCGATAATGGTTTCCGATTCTCAGTTGAAGACAGGATTACTATCGAGCGAGATCCTTCCTCTAAAGTGCCTAATCTTCAGTTAGCTCCGTTTATCGATATGGGCATGGTCTGGAATTCTCAGAATAATCCCAATGAAATAGCTTTTCCTAATACAAATATTTTCGGGGGCGATCGCGCCTTTTTAGCTGGCATCGGTTTGGGCATCCTTTGGGAACCCATACCTAAAGTTAATGTACGTATAGACTACGCTCTGCCGATAATTAACATTCAAGATAAGGGCAACAATGCCCAAGACTCAGGCTTTTACTTCAGCGTCATCTACACTCCTTAAGAAGGGGCTAGGGGCTAGGGGCTAGGGGCTAGGGGAAGAGGGGGCTGGGGAGCTGGGGAGCGAGGGAGCGGGGGAGCGGAGGAGATGGGGAGATGGGGAGGATGGTAATTAGCAATTAGCGACCATCACAATTACAAAAAATTAATAATTTTTAACAAAAATCACCTCTTACTTTCCAAACCCCTCGGTCACGTCTCGATCAAACTTAAGTTTCAGCATCAATAGGTGTGATTACTGAGACTAACTATGATTTCACTCTGTTCTTTAAGTATTTATGCTTATATAATCTAGCGATCGTCAGCAATCAAATAGCTAGATAGGAGATTCAGGGTTATTAGCAAATATTCTTAGCAGCTTGAACTTTATTTAATTTTGTACCTCTTTATATAAAAAAGTTAACATAAAAATCTTAAAAAATCTTAAAAAGCCTTAAATATGGTTTATAATCTCAAATAGCAAGTTTATTAAAATTAAGAGCGAAAATAGTCTAGTTTACTACCCAATCTCTCTCTGACACCCCTTTATTTTCTAGAGAAGTTAGACAATAATGCCATCAAGGAGCCAAACAAGGCCAATCCAAATTTGAATCAAAGGCATAAGGGTCGCCCGCACAAAGCGCAAATATAATTGCGCCCACAAGCAAAAAATACCGTCCCAATAGTTTTGATAGGAACCGATAGGAGAACACAGTGAAACTAGCAGTTTACGGAAAAGGTGGCATTGGGAAATCGACAACTAGCTGCAACATCTCAGTTGCCTTAGCACGGCGCGGCAAAAAAGTGCTGCAAATTGGCTGCGATCCCAAGCACGACAGCACATTTACCCTCACAGGCTTCCTGATCCCCACAATTATTGACACCCTTCAGGAGAAAGACTTTCACTACGAAGACGTTTGGCCCGAAGATGTCATCTACAAAGGCTACGGCGGCGTTGACTGCGTAGAAGCAGGCGGCCCTCCCGCTGGTGCTGGTTGCGGCGGCTACGTCGTTGGCGAAACTGTAAAATTGCTCAAAGAACTCAACGCCTTTGATGAGTACGACATCATCTTGTTTGACGTACTCGGAGACGTAGTTTGCGGCGGTTTTGCTGCCCCCTTAAACTACGCCGACTACTGCATGATCGTTACCGACAATGGCTTTGATGCCTTATTTGCTGCCAATCGGATCGCCGCCTCAGTGCGCGAAAAAGCTCGGACTCACCCTCTACGCCTCGCCGGACTAATCGGCAATCGTACCTCCAAGCGCGACTTGATCGAAAAGTATATAGAGACAGTACCCATGCCAGTGCTAGAAGTGCTGCCTCTGATCGAAGATATTCGGATTTCCCGCGTCAAAGGCAAAACACTGTTTGAAATGGCAGAGAGCGATCCCTCTCTGAACTACGTCTGCGATTACTACCTAAACATCGCCGATCAGATATTGGCCTGTCCCGAAGGTGTAGTACCCAACGACACCCCCGATCGCGAACTATTTTCTTTGTTGTCTGACTTTTACCTCAATCCTGCACCTCAAGTTGCCAGAGAGGAAGAAGAGCTAGACCTGATGATGGTTTAATAGGTCTAGCATTTCAGGATGAGGAGATAGAGGTCATGGCTTTTTTTGAAGACTTATCAGGTACTTTAAAACAAAAGTGGTTGCAGTATTACCAAGCCAATCGTTCCTGGCTGGTACTCCAAATGCAGGTACAGTCGGTATCAACCCCCGACGGGGGCAGGCGGCCTCCCTCTTATCTCATCCTGGGAGTTCTCAACGCACTCGAACCGAATCTGGAACAGTTAATGTTGCCTTTTACTAGGCTTAACCCAGATCCAGAAACGTTGATTGAGGTTTTAGGGTTAAATTTTGACCCTGATGTTGCCTTGGGCATTTCTTCGTCAGAGGTAGTACCACCTGCGATCGCATCTGTGCCAACTGTAACCGCAAGACCTGCCCAAGCACCCCCAGTAGTGCCTCCAACTCCCAGCGCTGCACCCGCAGCCGTTCCAGCAGCAACAACGCCCGCTGCCGACAATTCTAATGTTATGGGCGGTATCGGCTTAGCAGCAGCCGGAGTTGCCGGAGTTGCCGGAGTCGCGGCAGTAACTTCTGCACTGATCTCGTCTGATGAGGAATCATTTGGGGATTTGGATCTGGAAGAAGAGTCAGATGACTTAGCTGGCATGGGCTTAGATGACATGGAAGAAGAGTCAGATGACTTAGCTGGCATGGGCTTAGGTGACATGGAAGAAGAGTCAGATGACTTAGCTGGCATGGGCTTAGGTGACATGGAGGAAGAGTCAGATGACTTAGCTGGCATGGGCTTAGGTGACATGGAAGAAGAGTCAGATGACTTAGCTGGCATGGGTCTAGGTGACATGGAAGAAGAGTCAGATGACTTAGCTGGCATGGGTCTAGGTGACATGGAAGAAGAGTCAGATGACTTAGCTGGCATGGGTCTAGGTGACATGGAGGAAGAGTCAGATGACTTGGGCGGCATGGGCTTAGGTGACATGGAGGAAGAGTCAGATGATGATGAGTTTGGGGTATCAGCCTCCGATGACTTGGATGGGTTCGGTGGACTAGAGGAAGATGCCGATGATGAGTTTGGGCTATCGGTTTCTGAGGAGTCTGAGGAGATAGTTGTCGCGAGTGCAGATCCTTTTGGGGAAGAAGACGATGATTTCGTGCCAGAATCCATACCCGATCCCTTTGGGGAAGCAACCTCAGATGACCTAGATATGGATCTGGGGGGTTTGGATGAGGAAGATGACGATTTTGGCGGCTTGTCCTTATCAGATGACTTGGATGAGATCGGGCTTGATGCTCTAGGCGAAGCAACATCTGGAGATGCTGATGAAGCCGATCTAGATGCCTTGGGACTAGATGACGATGCCGATGAGGATGAAGAAATTTCTGGGTTCTTATCGGACTTTAAGTAAGGGTTGTATTCAACTTAAGAGTTGTTGCCTAGATCGTTGATGGTTCGGGGTGGAGTACCCATCGCTCTCGTCGTTGTTAAGTTTGGAATTGCGAATTAACTCAATATTCAAAACTTGCTTACGGACGGAGAAACACCACCCCTACAAATCATCTCAGGCGCTTAACTCGAATTGTGAAGGAAGCAATCTGATATAGCAACCGCCAAGGCAGTTAGGACACTCGATCGTGGCTGAAACCATTGACTCTCTTTCCCTTCTTTCCCTAGCCTCTAGCCCCTAGCCCCTAACCGCCCTGGCGGTTGCTATAACTCAAAATTACTGATTTTGACTGTGCAGTTTGGGGAAATGAATCCCCACCCTGAAGGCGGTATGTACTTCAGGGAGGGTTTGTTTGCTCAAATTAGGAATTACGCACTAATAAACAATTAAACGGAGAAAATTTTAGGTCATGGAGACTCTTACTCAACCTGAAGCGCTACATTTTGAGTGTGAAACTGGAAATTATCACACCTTTTGCCCGATTAGCTGTGTGGCGTGGCTTTATCAAAAGATTGAGGATAGCTTTTTCTTGGTAATTGGTACTAAGACTTGTGGCTATTTTCTGCAAAATGCGATGGGAGTGATGATTTTTGCTGAGCCCCGCTATGCGATGGCGGAGTTGGAAGAGGGCGATATTTCGGCTCAGTTGAATGATTATGAAGAGTTGAAGCGTTTGTGTTTGCAGATTAAGCGCGATCGCAATCCTAGTGTAATTGTTTGGATTGGCACTTGCACGACGGAAATTATTAAGATGGATTTGGAAGGGTTAGCACCGAAGTTAGAAGCTGAGATTGGGATTCCAATTGTAACGGCTCGTGCTAATGGTTTGGATTATGCTTTTACCCAAGGGGAAGATACGGTTTTAGCGGCTATGGCTGCTAAGTGTCCTGAGAAAGCGCCTGTTATGGAATCTCAAAAACAGGAACGGAATGCTATTTCTCAATTACTGAATTTTGGGAAGAAGAAAGAGGAAGTTGCAGCCGATGAATCGGAATATGTGAAGCATACTCCTTTGGTGCTTTTTGGTTCTTTGCCTGACCCGGTTGTAACTCAGTTAACTTTAGAATTGAAGAAGCAAGGAATTAAGGTTTCTGGTTGGTTGCCTTCTAAGCGTTACACTGAATTGCCAGTGTTGGAAGAAGGGTATTATGTGTCTGGGATGAACCCTTTCTTGTCGCGGACTGCTACTACTTTGATGCGCCGTCGGAAGTGTAAGTTAATTGGTGCTCCGTTCCCGATTGGCCCTGATGGTACTCGCGCTTGGATTGAAAAGATTTGCTCGGTTTTAAATATTGAACCGAAGGGTTTAGACGAGCGGGAAGCACAAATTTGGGCAAGTTTGGAGGATTATTTACAGATAGTTCGCGGTAAGTCTGTCTTCTTTATGGGAGATAATTTGCTGGAGATTTCTTTGGCTCGGTTTTTGATTCGCTGCGGTATGACTTGCCCGGAAATTGGTATTCCTTATATGGATAAGCGGTATCAAGCGGCGGAGTTGGAGTTATTGGAGAAGACTTGCCATGAGATGGGGGTTCCTACTCCGAGAATTGTGGAGAAACCGGATAATTACAATCAGATTCAGCGGATTTATGAGCAGAATATTGATTTGGTGATTACGGGTATGGCTCATGCTAATCCTTTGGAGGCGCGGGGGATTAATACTAAGTGGTCAGTTGAGTTTACTTTTGCTCAGATTCACGGGTTTGGGAATGCGCGGGATATTTTGGAGTTGGTGACTCGTCCTTTGCGTCGGAATAATTCGCTTAAGGATTTGGGTTGGGGTAATTTGGTGAAGGAGGGGGCTAAGGTTTAGTAGTTTTGAGGTGGTAGCGATAGGTTTAATGCTGATAGTTTGAAACCTATCGCTAATTTATTTAAAACTAACAGAACTTAGAGAAATTTGGAGCTAAAATGTTGTTGTGGGTTATAAAATATTGTGTATGCTTTCAACAACTTGCTCTAGGAAGTCAATCGCCTCATTGACTAATAGTTCGTCAATAGGCCAGCGATTACCTATTGATAATGTAGGATCTATATCTGCTTCGTGAGCAATCTTATTCCTACGATCGATAATGAGATTTAATTGTTGTTTAATCTGAGGATCTTTAGCTGGTCTACCCATGCTCATAGAGACTTCTTCCCATAACTTTTTATCACAAATCAGCCGGATAGCATCAGCTATAGCTTCTGGTTGCTGGAAACTTTTATAGCTGTGGCGTTGACGAATTTCATCTTCTAACCAGGCATCAATATTTTGTCCTGCATTTATACCTGCGCGAGCACTACCTAATGAAAGCTGAAATCGGGAAAATGCTGGAGGTTCAGGACGTTGGCCGCGATGAATTTCTAACATTCCTATCCTGACAACTTCGTGAATATAGTAGTCTAAAGCGCTAACTGCTAGAACAAGTGCGGCTCTTAAAATATCTGAAATATCCAGAACACTGGTAGCTTGAGCTTTGAGAGAGTTATGTAAAGCAATTAGATCGCGAACGCGGGTAATACTGATGCGAAATTGATCAATTGCTGACTGCATGGCACGTTAACTCAATTACTCTGTCTGCCAGTGTGGAAAAAACTTTTTTGAACTCTTCTTGTGCTCTTAGAGTCTTTTTAAGAATTATACCAGACTGCCCTATTTGATCTCGCGTGAGAGCAAAAATTGGTGTTTGCTTCTCTTGAGACTTAGCAATCAGGCTGTTAAAATCAGAAATTTTTGCAAGGCAGAAATCACTACTGATTTCTTGAGTTCTGTATATCTTTTTAGCTAGGAGCATATTATTTTGTCGCAAAGATGGCCCTAATCTAGTAGAAACAGCTACTTTAATTTCATCAATCCACTTTGGAAAAACCGCAGCAGGCTCTCCATTTATGATTGTATAGTTTTGAAGAATAGTCCCAAGTAAGCGCGGTGTAACTTTGGGAAATGGATAGTCAGCTTCTTTTAAAATCCTGATTTCTGAAGCTTTTTGAGCCCAGGCATACCATTTTGGCAAAATTGTTGCCAAAGAATCAATTGCCATTACTGAAAAAAAGTCAGGACTGGTAGGAAGGATAAAAAAATCACTGGTCATCAGTAGGTTTTGATTGATTGAGCTTAAACTTGGACTCATATCAATCAATAGATAATCGGCCTCAAATTTGTCTGCTGTTTTCTGCAAAAGATATGAAATTGAACCAGGTAAGTTTTTCAATGCTTTAATTGAACCAGTTAGCTCCTGTGCCATGCCTAATGTTACCTCATATTCAGCAAATCCCACATGACCAGGCAATAAAAACAAACCATCACACTTTTCTACTGGTAAACAATCTACAGCCTCAATTAGCTTAGGTCTTGATTCAAATGCAGGTGCTAAACCTGATTTAATATTCTGTTCTTTTTTATAGACTTCCTCTAGGTCTTCCTTAGTTGAAAATCCTAAAACCATTCCTGTGAGGTTACATTGTGGATCTGCATCTACTAAGATTACTTTTTTTCCTTTGGTGGCTAACATCCATCCCAAGTTGAATGTAGTTGTGGTTTTACTAACACCACCCTTGTGATTAAATAGAGCAATTTTCTGAACCATTTTCTTCTCCTGCTTTGACAGGGGCTAGTAGCTTTAGCTTGTAGCTAACTAATCTTTAAGTATAGCACATTGTTAGAAAATATCAGGAATTAGGCAGGCTACTAATTAAATGAGTAGAATATAGTAGTTAAATTCCTCTACATTTTTAATCAGCTATCTTTTTAACAAAAATTTGATGAGATTGATGAACAAGCTGAATTTTATTACAAAAACTTGCCATAAAAGCATCAATCCCAATCTTAGTATTTTGATGAGGAAATTCTCGAAAAACATGATCGTAATCATCAAAAATCATCAAACCTCCTATCTTGAGAAGTCCCCAACTTAAAAGGGTATCTTCTAGTACATCGCAAGCTAAATGAGAGCCGTCAATATAGATAATATCAAAGCTATCAAAGGGAATTTCCCGCAATGCTGCTCTCGATTTGTTGACAATTTTTGTGACTTTTGCTATGCTTTCAGTCAGGACAATGTTAAAGTCAAATCTTGCTTCTATAGACTCTTTAGTATCGCTTGCTTCTAGTTCAGTTCCTCCACCGCCTTCAAATGTATCGATACAGGTAATTTGCGACGAGGGATGAGTGAGAATATTGTTTAATAGCCAACAAGTAGACCTCCCTTCCCAACTTCCTATTTCTAGTATGTTTAAATCGGGTTGATTGCGAAAACACATTAAATACTCTTGCCAGATTGCGAGATTTCTGCTAAACCAATCTTGACTAAATTTATATCCTTTTTGCTTAGTTTCAAGTTGATAATTTACCCTAATGAGCATCTGCTCTACTTGCGCTAAGTTAGGTTGAATTTGTAGTGCTTTTTGAAAAAAATGTTGTGCTTTTTCGGGTTGCTTTTGTACAAAAGATGCCATTCCTGCATTAAAGTAAATGCCAAGCAAGTCAGCGGGAGCAAGTTCTTGTCCTATTTGTAATGCTTTTTCGTATTGCAGGGTTGCTTGCTGAATTTGACCCTGTTGATAGAAGGCATTCCCTTGAATATTGTAGGCTATTGCTATTTTATTTCTAAGTTCTCTAAATCCCTGAACTTGATTGATTCCTTCGCAGGTTAAGCAAGTCTGAACAAAGTCATCAAAGGGATTAATTAGGGCTATTTTCCATAAGGTTTGCAGCAAGAGATTGGCATTAACATTAATGTTGTTTTGAGATAAGATTAGTTGATTTGCTTGCAGTAGCGCCAGTTTTCCAGAGATAGGTATTGCTGTTGATTGTGCAGACTCAATAGAAGATAGTGCCAAGGATAATAGATCGTTAAAGGTAGTCGGCTCTAGTCCATTAGTTGTCATTTGTGGAAGTTATGTATTTAATACTCGATACCTGGTTGAGCTTTAACACCTTGCTCTTTAAAAGGATGTTTAACTAAAGTCATTTCTGTTACTAAATCTGCCCGTTCTATGAGTCCTGCTGGTGCGCCTCTACCTGTTAAAATAATGTGAGATAGTTCTGGTTTTTCTTCCAGTCCTGCTAGCACTTGCTCGACTTGCAAATAACCTAATTTTAGTGCTATATTGATTTCATCAAGCAAGACTAATCTAAAGTCAGAATTACGGATAAATGTTAAGGATTTTCCCCATGCTTGTTGAGCTTTTTCAATGTCGCGATCGCGGTCTTGGGTTTCCCAGGTGAAGCCTTCTCCCATTGCATGAAATTCTAGCTGGTTTTCCCACTTCTCAAAAACGGCTTTTTCTGCGGGTTCCCAGGCTCCTTTGATAAATTGTACTATGGCGACGCGGTAGCCGTGACCAAGCGATCGCAGCACCATTCCCAAGGCGGCCGTCGTCTTCCCTTTACCGTTACCAGTGTTGACGATAATTAAACCTTTTTCCCCTGATTTTTCAGCAATGCGTTGGTCTTGTACTTCTTTGCGACGCTGCATTTTCTGCTTGTGTTGTTCGGGGGTAAGGGAATTTGCGCGATCGCTTGTTTGATTTAATTCAATCTCAGTATTTGTTTGCATCAGATTCATTAAGTAATATTTATACAATTTTATCAAAATTAGTCCCAGATTGTTTGCAAGTTGAGAACAAATCCGGGTAAAACATCTTCTCCTGATAATTCTATTGGAGATTGCAGCACTTCCACCTCTTGTCCTTGACGATAGATTTCGACTCGGCGGGTTTTGCGATTAATTAACCAGCTGAGTCTGACACCATTATCGATATATTCTTGCAGTTTAGATTGTGTTTCTTTGAGCGTATCAGTTGGTGACATTAACTCTAAAACAAAATCTGGGGCAATTGGTGGAAATTTTTCTTTTTGTTCCGGTGTAAGTGTATCCCATCTTTCTTGTTTAATCCAAGAGACATCGGGGGAACGATCTGCACCGTTAGGTAGTTTAAAGCAAGTGGAAGAGTCAAAACAAACTCCTAGTTTAGTTTGTCGATTCCAAATTCCAAAATCAACTGATATTTCAAAATTACGATTTCCAGTTTCTCCTCCCGTCGGTGGCATGACAATTATTTCTCCTTTGGCATTACGTTCAAATTTGACATTGGGGTTGTCTTGGCACAGTTGATAAAATTGTTCGTCGGTTATTTTGATGACAGAATTGAAATCTATGGTGACAGCGTTCATAGTAATAGGGATTTTAGTATTAATAAAATTGTTACCAAATTGTTTGCAAGTTGAGAACAAATCCGGGTAAAACATCCTCTCCTGATAATTCTGTTGGCGATGCTAACACTTCTACCTCTTGTCCTTGGCGATGGATTTCAACTCTCCGGGTTTTGCGGTTAATTAACCAGCCGAGTCTGACACCATTCTCCATATATTCTTGCATTTTGGATTGTGTCTCTTTGAGAGTATCAGTCGGCGACATTAATTCTAAGACAAAATCTGGAGAAATTGGCGGGAATTTTTCTTTTTGTTGGGGAGTGAGTGCATCCCATCTTTCTTGTTTTATCCAAGAAACATCGGGGGAACGATCTGCACCATTTGGGAATTTGAAACAAGTCGAAGAGTCAAATACTTTGCCTAGCTTAGTTTGACGATTCCAAATAACAAAATTTGCATTAATTTCTGAGTTGCAATTTCCGGTTTCTCCTCCTGTAGGTGGCACAATAATTATTTCTCCTTTGGCATTACGTTCAAATTTGACATCGGGGTTATCTCGGCACAATTGATAAAATTGGTCGTCAGTTATTTGGACAACAGAGTTAAAGTTTATGGTGACAGCGGTCATAATTGTTTCTATTTTTATACTATTTTATGCTAAACATAGATGTTGACAATTTTGTGCTAAGTAAGCAGCAAATATTTTAATCTAGTTTGCGGTAGATATCATTATCATATCAGAGATTAACTAATTTGTCAAAGGTTAAAAATTATGTTTTAATAATTTGATTGATAGATTTTTCTACTGAATATTTACAGACACACCAATAATAGAATACGATATTAATCTCGCTAAATAACTTGGGAACTCCCTCTAATAAGCTGGAAATCATCTTGTTTTTTAAGTGCTGGGAGTCTACTGCGATCGCAAAAAACAATAACCCCACGCCCACTAGCAATACCCCGTAAGGAGTAGATTTTAGTTGCCGCCGAAAAAACCATCCGTAGGAAAATAAAGCAAGAGCATAGAAAAAACTAACTCCTAGCTTAGAGATTCCCATTCCTACAAGGTATATATGAATTCTGTAAATTTCATTTAACATGAATCCTCCTGTCAAAAGAGCCGATGCTAGAATAAATTCCTTGTCTGAATTGCGAGGATTAAAAGTTTTAAGTAGTCCATAGCTAAAAGCACAAACAATGACAGGTACGCAGCACAATAACTGGAATATGCGAGTTAAAAAAGCGACATTTGGCTGAGGGTAAAACAAAGGATGAAAAAATAAATCCTTGACTTCTAATCCATATAATTTAGTAAGAATAATTGAAATCCCTACCAGTAGCAAAGATAACGTATTCAGCCAAAATAGAGAGATAAATGTGGACATAAGTGAAGGCTAAAACAATAAGATTATCCTAGAATAGCAAAAAATAAATTCCCACTATGGCTACTTTTTTGCTAAACTAACAAAAGTATTATCAGATAGGGGGACAGCGATGCTGTCAGTTAAAGAAGCAGAATCAATTATTTTAGATTTAGTACAACCCCTCGACAGTCAAAGGGATGTAGAAAAGATAGACTTATTGGCCGCGTCGGGGCGAATTTTAGCTGCACCTGTGACAAGTTCCCTCGACTTTCCTCACTGGGATAATTCGGCAATGGATGGTTACGCCGTGAGGTTTGCGGATGTGGAAAATTGTAGCTCAACTCAACCTATAATACTGGAAATTATCGAAGAAATTCCCGCAGGATATCAGCCTCAGTTTACTGTTGAATCGGGACAGGCTGCCCGGATTTTTACTGGCGCTGTTATGCCTGCTGGTGCTGATACAGTGGTGATGCAGGAGGAAACGCGCAGGGATGGCGATCGCATTTCGATCTTAGTTTCTCCTTCCAAACCCACAGCATTTGTGCGTCACAAAGGCGCTTTTTATCAAGCAGGTACGCCTTTGTTGATGCCGAGTACAGTCCTCAACCCTCCAGAAATCGCCGTGTTAGCGGCCGCGCAATGTATCCAAGTACCAGTTTACCGCCGTCCCCGCGTTGCAATTCTCTCCACTGGCGACGAATTAGTGTCTCCTGAGCAACCTTTGCAACCGGGTCAATTGGTAGACTCGAATCAGTATGCTTTGGCCGCCTTGAGCTCGCAAGCGGGTGCAGAAATTATCCGGTTAGGGATTATTCCCGACGATCGCGAAAAGTTAAAAGATGCGATCGCATCTGCCATTTCCACCGCCGATATCGTACTTTCCACTGGCGGCGTTTCGGTGGGGGATTACGATTATGTTGAAGAAATCATCGCATCTTTAGGAGGAGAAATTCACATCCGCGCGGTAGGAATGAAACCAGGTAAACCCCTAACTGTAGCAAGTTTTAAACGAGAGGAACAGAGAAATTCCCCGATTTCACCAATTACCAATTACCAATTACCAATTACCAATTCTCAATGTCTTTACTTTGGTTTACCTGGCAATCCCGTTTCTAGTTTAGTAACGTTTTGGCGTTTCGTCCAGCCAGCAATGCGGAAACTTTCTGGACTTAAACAGGAAGCTTGGGGGCCAGAGTTTGTGCAGGCGCGATCGCGCGTAGATTTGCGATCGGATGGGAAGCGAGAAAGTTACCTCTGGGGTCAATTACATTTATGTGCTGGCAATTACGAATTTGAACCCGCTAGCGGCAGTCAAAGTTCAGGTAATTTAATTAACCTAGCTAATACTACAGGTTTAGCAGTTATCCCTGTGGATCAAACTTGGATTCAAGCCGGAGACTTAGTTCAAGTGTTAACTATTAGCAATTAGCAATTAGCAATTAGCCATTAGCCATTAGCCATTAGCCATTAGCCATTAGCCATTAGCCATTAGCAATTACCAATTATGCGAATTTTAATTGTTGAAGATGACCCAATGATGCAATTGGGATTAGAGCAAGTTTTAGGGGATTGTCCCGATTTAGAAATAGTAGGACAAGCAGAAGACGGTTACTTAGCAGTCGAAGCAGCATTAAGGCTTAAACCCGATCTGATCGTGATGGATATCGGTTTGCCACGACTGGATGGAATTGCAGCAACGCAACAAATTAAAGAAAAATTACCTGATGTACGAGTGGTAATGCTAACTTCTCATACGGCGGAAACAGAAATTATTGCTGCTCTTTCTAGCGGTGCAGATGCTTACTGTATTAAAGGTGCTTCAGTAGAGCGTTTGTTAGCTGCAATTGCCGCTGCTGCTGAAGGTGCTACCTATCTCGATCCTCAAATTGCTAGGACTGTGATTGAAAATCTCAAGCCTCCTACCCCTGTATCTACAGCAAGTATAGGTCAACTGTCACAGCGGGAATCAGAAGTATTGAAACTGATGGTAGAAGGTTATAGCAATCCTGAAATTGCTGCTGCACTTTATCTCAGTCCTAATACTATTAAAACTCACGTTCGTGGTATTATGAATAAGTTAGCAGTGGATGATAGAGTGCAGGCAGCAGTAGTAGCATTGAGAGCAGGGCTTGTTTAAGATTATAAGGATGTGAAGAATGAGTAAGCTAGATTTGATGAAAGCTTTTCAGCCTGGACACAAATTAATTACTCAGTTTTGCGAGCTGACTTTAACATCCTATGAAATTGGAAAATTAACTTTAAATTCAGGAAAGTTAGTAGCTTGCGACCCTCTAGTTTTTCCAGGTACAGAACCTTTTGCTCCTCAATTTAAATCTGGTCATTATCCAGTGATTTTAAGTGTTGGATATAATCCAAAGGATGATAATAAAACAGTTGCTTATGCAATGCTTCGCTTCAACGAGCAAGCTCCTATCAAGTGGCAATTGGCTACTAAACTGGGTGAAGACTTAAGTGTGCTTTCAGGAAATGAAGTATTCGGTTATGGCGTTGACTCTGGAACAGGTTGTTTTATGGATGCAGATGCTGGTCAAATTATTGTTGATAATACTTGGAAAGCAGAAACTTATGAAGAAAGTTTGAGTTGCAAGCTTGGAGAAGCACTAGAAGAAAACTATAACCTTGGATTTAATTGGGCTAATCTATGTGTAGATGACTCTACACACGCAAATGTGATTGCATTTGATTCGGGTGAGGGTGATGGTTTCTACGCTTCTTATTTTGGACTTGATGCTGAGGGTTGTATTGTTGCCGTTGTAACAGAGTTTATGTCAGGAGATTTATTATGATGTAGCAGTTTTTGGTTGCATCTATTAAAAGTAAGGCAATAGAAATTGACTGTAATACAAAAAGTTGCGTTAAATTGAAAGGAAGCCAATATCTATAACTTACACGCCAAGTTTAGAGGAAAATAACAATGTTTAAAAACTTAGAAAACATTGATTGGGATAGGCTAGAAAGCGAATTAGGCGAGAAGCTAGTAACTCTTTTAAAAGACCTATCAGCGGATGATAAAAAGGTACGTAGCGAGGCTCAGATGGAATTGTGGTATGCAAGTTGGCACCAGGGAACATTGACCTGGCCTGCTTATTTTATAGTCCCATTTTTCCAAGAACGTCTCTCACGCGAATCAGAACCAGATTTATTAGAATCAATATTGATCGATCTGGCACACTTGGCAACCGCAGCAACATTTTTTGGCACTCAGCCAGTTTTCAAGTATGAGATATTAGAATTAGATAAGGAATATCCTTCTGAATATCAGGAACAGTTGCTAATTGAGTTAGGGTGGGTAAATGGGACTTTTGAGGCAGTTTATAAAGGAATCAATCTTTATCTTAATTTACTAGAACACAACTATCCCAAAGTTAGAATAGCCGCTGCTTATACGCTTTCTTGTTGCAAGTCAGAGGCAGAGCGGATATGCAATTTAATGATTCAGCATTTTACCTGCGAGTCTGATGAAATGGTAAAAGCGACAATTCCCTTGTGTCTGGCATTTCTCAGCAAAAGTACGCTTGTAGATGCCGCTTTTTGTGAGGAAATTTTGAACTCAAATGAAAGCGATATTGTCAAACTTTCTGCCGGGGTTAGCCTTGCTTATATAGCGGGCGAAAATATCTCAAACAATGCTTTCAATCGGCTCCTAAGTTTGATCAAAAATAAAGAGTTATTTACCCATTTGTGGGAACACTATGACAACCCAATGGCAACCGCACATTACTGGATGATTATTAATTTTTTTAGCCGGCTTGACGATAGTAAATTAGCGCAGATTTTAGTAGTTTTGGCGGAACCTGAACAACAAATATATGACTGCGGGGATTTATTACAGGAACTTGCTTTTAACTGGCAAAAGATCCCAGAAGGTACAACTATCGATCAGTTAACAGAACCTCAGCAAGTGATTCTGCGTTTAATTGCCGACAGGATAACCACCAACCAAGAAAGGCTAAACACATATAATCTCTTAAGTTTTATGGGAATAAAAGAGGTCGGATTAGGCCCACAGGAAAAACTAATTAATTTTCTCAATGGCGAACCATTAAAATATGATGCCTAAGTGCAATTTTATTTAACCTAACTATCAACAATCGGCAAAGTAAACCAAAAAGTAGCACCCGCACCCGGACTACTAATTACTCCAATTTCCCCTCCGTGAGCGGCAATAATTTGGCGACAAAGATATAGTCCCAAACCCAAACCAAGAGAATGCCGAACTTGAGAACCCCTAGCATAAAGGTCAAAAAGGCGATCGCATAGTTCAGCAGGTATTCCCACGCCGTCATCCTCCACAGTACAGCGAATCATTTTGATTGAACGCTCGGCAATTTTCCTCTGATTATCCACCTCTATTATTGCCGCAGTCATCGTCAAATTAAGTCCCGGCGCATTGTGTTTTAAAGCATTAGCAATCAAATTTGAAAATACTCGCCATAACTGCGTAGAGTCAGCATTAACTAATGGTAAATCGGCTGAAACTTGATTTTTTACAGCCGTTTGATGTTGCACTAGCATTGGTTCTAAATCTGCGATCGCAGATTCAATTAAACCTCTCAAATGTAGGGGTTCGCATTGCAAAACTAAACCCCGTACCTCGCTAGCCTGTACTTCCAAAAGCGAATTTATTAACTTTAATTGCTGTTCGCTCCCTTGAATCATCCGCAATAAAATAGATCGCGGTACTGCGATCCCATCCCCAGGCTTTTTCTCCCAATTTTTCAACACCATTAACATCCCTGCAACCGGGTTTCGCAAGTCGTGAGAGAGAGCATGGATAAACACCCGCAAAGCTTCCTCCGCCTGCTTTCGCTGCGTGATATCCTCAATTAAACCTTCATAATAAAGCACCTTGCCATTAGCATCTCGCACCGTTCGTGCGTTCTCAGAAATCCAGACAATGCTGCCATCTTTGCGGTAGATTTGAGACTCAAAATCCGATACTCTCCCGTGTTCTTCAATCTGTCTAATAAACTCAGCGCGGCGATTTGGTTCTACATATAATTGATGTTCTATATCAGTAAAAATATCTGTTACTTCTTCCGATAAATCGTAGCCATAAATTCTAGCTAAAGCCGGATTTGCTGTAATATATCTCCCATCAGGAGTACTCTGAAAAATTCCCTCCCCGGCATTTTCAAAAATACTGCGATACTTCGCTTCCGCTGCTTCTAACTTATCATAAGTTACTGCCAAAGACCGCCTAGTTTCAAACTCATCTCGCTGTAAGCGCTCGTACAAATATACCGACAAATCGCAGATAAAACAAAACCAAAATAAATATAAATAAAATCCTGCAAAATGGAAAGCTGTCATCTTCGCGATGGTGAGATTAAGCGCCCAATTTACTCCTATATAACAAGCAACTACGCCTAACTGTGAAACTACATGAAGGGGCCATCGCACGGGCATTAATGTCGCCTGAGTTAAAAATGCCAAACACCACATTAAAGTCTGAGGTTCTGCTTGACCAATTAGGGCCGCTCCTACCTGTACAATGATAGTTAGCGACCAAGAAAAACCTAAAAATAATAAACTAGGATAGCGCCTTCCTAGTTCAGTTTGGTGCAATGTTAAACAGGTAAGCAATCCTAATTCAACAGCAATACCAATATAGAGATTTGCAGCTTTAAATTCTTTGGGATCGAAGATAGATTCTCCCCAAAGATAAACCGTAATTGTTAAAGCAAAAAAGACTGCAATCCACAAGGCGGGACGCAGGCGGTTTCTCAGAAAACGGTCACGCCAAACCTCATAATTGACGGACAACTGAGCTGCTTTAACATTGCTCAGATTGGTCATAGGAAGAAGGAAGAAGGAAGAAGAAGAAGAAGAAGTAAGAAGGATTTAGCTATAAACAACCTAGAACTAATTACGTAACGCCGCCTTCTAGGCGGTAATATACCGCCTAGAAGATGGCGTTACGTAAGTTTTTAAAGCAATAGAAATAGCCTTGTCCATCTTCGTGATTGTTATATTTCATAATTCAAACAATAGTTAGCAATAGGTAGTGTAAACCAGAACTTTGAACCAACTCCGAGATTACTATCAACTCCCATTTCGCCACCGTGAGCTTTAATAATTTGGCGAGAGATATATAGTCCTAAACCTAGACCAGTCAATTGTCTATTATTAGGGTCTTGAACGTAAAGTTCAAACAGAGATGCACATTGCTGAGGACTTATCCCTATTCCATTATCTTCAATCGTACAACGAATTATGTTACTTTCGCTTGTGCTTTTCCCTAAATTATAAGTCGATGGATGGGGGATTGAGCATTGTCTTGTTTTGATGCTTGCATTAATCACATCTATCTTAAGGCTTAAATTTACTCCGGGTGGGTTGTGTTTGAGAGCATTCGTCAGCAGGTTTTCAAATACGCGCCGCAACTGTTTAGCATCGCCATTTACTAGGGGTAAATCTGCGGGTACGCTTTGAGTTAAAGTTGCGTTGTTTTTACCTAAAATATGTTCTAAATCCTTTACAACGTCTGAACTCAAATCGCTTAATTGTAGTGGGGTGCAGTTGAGGACAATTCCGTTTACTTCGCTGGCGTGAGCATCTAAAAGAGAATTAACCATACTTAACTGATGTTCGCTACCCTGTACCATTCGTTCCAAAATTGAACGAGGAACGGGTATTTTTTGCTGATTTTCCCCTGGCAAATTGCCCATGCAAGGCTTGTTAAGCAAATTTTTTAGCAAAATCAACATTCCCATCAGTGGGGTGCGGAGATTGTGAGAAACTGCGTGTATAAATAGGTCTTTAAGTCGGTTGCTTTCTTGAAGTTCTTGCATTTTTTGCTGGAGTTCTTGGGTGCGTTCTTCGACTTGGCGTTCTAGGTTAGCATTGAGAGTTGTTACTTGCTGTAACAACTGCGCTTGTTGAAGAGCGATCGCGACTTGTGTAGCTAGTTTTTCTAATAAATCAATTTCAAATTCTTGCCAATGGCGCGTTCCGGCACACTGATTGACTACCAACAGTCCAAATAGCTGTTCTCCTAACATAATTGGCAGGTTTAATGCCGCCCGTACTTGATAATTATGGTAGTATTCAACCATTGCGGCTGGTATTTCTATTTGAGTGGTATCGGCAATGGCACAGACGGCATTATGGGCGTAATATTTTCTCACTTCATTAATGTGATTATTATCGGTAAATTTCCAGGCTAAAATCGAAGGAAAATCGGGATTTACCGACTCGGAAACTATGATACTATACTGAGATTTTGTCGGGGATGCTTCGATACTATTTAAAGTAGCAATAAAGGCGCGGTCTGCTTTCAAAAATTGTCTGACTTCGGCGACAGTAGTATTAAGAATTTCGTCGAGGTCAAGCGATCGCCTAATTCGCAGTGCAATTTCGCCTAACAAGCGATCGCGCCAAGCAGACACCCGCAAAGCTTCTTCAGTGGCTTTACGCTCCGTGACATCCTGTACCGCCGCCACCATCCCATTGTGCTTAACGGCTGAGTGTTCCCGCAAAGTGCGATCGCTCCCATCTGGGAGGACAATTCTGTACTCAATACAATAATGTTTTTGCTCAAATACTGCTCTCTGATGCGATCGCGCCACTAACTCCCGATCTTCGGGATGTACTGCTTGTAAAAACGCTTCCTCGCTGGGTTCACAGCAACCAGGAACATAACCCAGCAAACGGTAAAGTTCCGCCGACCACCGCAACTCAATTATAGACTTTCTTTCCCCTCTTAATTTCGATGAATAAGGCATTTCAATTAAGGATTGAAAATTATCGCTAGCTGCATTTTCAACTGCATATTTTAAATCCCAGTTACCTAATTGAGCAATACGTTGAGCATTAGCTAAACTTGCTTCACTCTCTCGCAATAGAGAAGCCGTGCGATGTACATCTACTAATGCTTGCTGACGTTCCGCAACAGCAGCAGCTAAGATTAAAGCCGTACTCGCGATCGCACCCATAAAAACTTGTAAAAATAACACAGCCTGACTGAGATTTAAGCTCTTAGCAACAAAAGGGCCGCCTCCTTGAACAGCACCAAAAATAGCGAGAGTGGAAACAATCACGCTAGCCAAAATCGCCCCTTCCTGACCAAATCTCAAGGCCGCCCAAACTACTAAAGGAAAAGGCAAATATTCTAAAGGATAAAGTGCAATTTCTGCCTCAGTTTTCGAGCCAAATACTAACAAACTAACGCAGGTCAATAAACTCAGACAGATACTAAACTCAAAATAATTAAAAGTTTCAGATTTCCAATTTGAAATTGGATAAATCCCATTTTTAATCTTTAATTTGAAATTTTTAACTCCTAAACTCCAAATCAACAACAAGGGAGTCACAATTAAAATCCCCATGCCATCTCCGATCCAAGTTGTCCACCAATTCGTCCAAAAACTGCTCCAGTTAGCGATACCAAAAATACACCCACTCAAATTACCCAGAGTAGCCACTACGATCGTAGAGATGACAGCAGCAGCCAGTAATGCCATCACATCTCGCAGACGTTCCAGGCGGGGAGAAAAACCGATGCGATCGAGCAGCATTTTCCCAGCGATCGCTTGGAGAGTAACGCTAAAAGCACTGGTCGCGATCGTCGGCCAAGGTATACTTATTCCCCCCGTTGAATTCAATAAAAAAGAACCGATCGCTACCCCTGGCCACATTTGGAAGCCTTTCAATGAAAATGCTGCTAAGGCAATTCCCGCCGGCGGCCACACTGGGGAAGCCTCCGCTTTCGCCAGTCCCAACATCGACGCGGACAGTTTTCCCGTCAAAAAATAGGCTAAGGCAAGGATGCCTATGTGCAATATCAGCTCATAGCGGTTTTTAAGCAGTTTCATCTGAACTATTGATACCACATCTGCCAGAGGTAGTAGAACGATCGATTGAGTATTACTTTTAAATTACACTTTCCCAAAGCGATCGTACTTCCTTCCACTGCATTACCTGATTGGGTGAAGGAAGTAATTTTTGAGTTTTAAGTTTTAAGTTTTGAATAATACAAAAGTTACATACTTACTACAATTTTCGCTACTTTTCTAAAGCCCAAAACCTCTTTTACCATCAGGCTTTACCGTCATCCAATTCGTCTTAGCCATAGCTAATTGCTCATCAGAAACCGTTGCATCAATCAGATTAGCCCCGCACAAATTAGCCCCGCGCAAATTGGCTTTACTTAAGTAAGCACCAGCGAGATTAGCACCTCTGAGATCCGCTGATTGTAAATTTGCCGTACTGCAATAAGCTTGAGTTAAATTCGCATCCCGCAAATTCGCTTCCACTAATCGGGCGTGACCTAAATTTGCCTCCGACAAATCAGCCCCTTGCAAATTTGCTCTAGTCAATCGAGCCTCGTAAAAATTTGCCCCGGCCAAATTTACACCCTTCAAGTTCAAACCGCCCAAATCGCAATCGGCAAAGTCTCTCTTGCCTTTAAAATAGGCAGAGCGCAGCGTATTCGCATCCCACTTTGGCGGAAGTTTCGAGCCTTTTCCGCCCGAATTGTGGGTCGTCATCCCCGTCATTCCAGTTCTGGAAGTAGCGGGATTGCGCCCATTTTTAGACTGCATCCCCGTTCCCCCAGTTTGAGAGAAGGAGCTTTTATTACCCAAGCGAGTTTGTCTGGCCCGAATATCCTGAGCGATTTTTGCTGCCGGCGACAGCCATGCTGAACCGTCAGCGTTAAATACAGTCGGGTCTTCCGGTTGCTGATGGGGTCTTCTTTGGCTGACCATGCCATCGGAAAGGCTAGAGGTATCTTCTAGTTCGTGATTGAGGGCTCTGAGAACTTCGTTAGCCGACTGGTAGCGGTAGCCAACCATCGGTTGAAGCATTTTGTCGAGGATACCTTCCAAGTGCTTGCTGACGTAAACATGGGACTGCCAGATAATTTCGCCGCTTACTGGGTCGAAATCTAAATCTTTAGGGGATTTGCCTGTCAGCAGGAATAAGCACGTCATCCCCAAAGCATAGATATCGCTGGCGTAAACTGGTCGCATCGCCATCTGTTCGGGAGGGGCGAAGCTAAATGTACCGACGGAGAATTTTGTATTAGCCGTCTGATCCGTCATGTCCAGTAAAATTGTCTGACCCACTTGATCTTTTACGGCTCCGAAGTCAATCAGTACCAAGCGGTTATCTTGACTGCGGCGGAGGATATTCGCGGGTTTAATATCCCGGTGGATCACTCCTTGACTGTGAATGTAATTGATTACTGGTAGCAGTTCTTTAAGAAATTCTATAATCCCGGATTCATTGAAGGGGCCAGAGGTTTTGACCTCCTGTTTGAGGGTAGCGCCTTTGATGTATTCCTGAACCAAATAAAATTGCTGACCGGCTTCAAAGTAGTCTAGCAGTCGCGGTACTTGGGGGTGATCGCCCAATTTGCCAAGAGTTTTGGCTTCGCGCTTAAATAACTCCCGTGCCATTTCTAAAATTCGCGGCGATGTGGCGTTGGGGCGCAGTTGCTTGACCACACAAGTCGGCTGACCAGGTAATGATATATCCTTGGCTAGGAATGTGGCTCCAAAACCCCCTTGTCCTAGAGGTTGGATTACTTGATAGCGAGCTCGCAGCAGCAATCGCGAACCGCACGCCTGACATTGGATGGCTTCAGGCGGGTTCTGAGGTTGGGGGCAGGCCGGATTTATGCAGTAGCTCATGTTAATCAAGTGTGCCTAAGTTTTGCTAATCTAGCTAGGACAGCTCGACTACAGAGACCCCCTGTGGGTACAGCAGCTAGAAATATGATTTTCTGCCAGTTGTCGGGGGGTGTAGGCGGGGCTGCTAATTTTCGATGCACCTACGTCTTTTAGCTTGATATCCTTACTATATTTTAATTATCTCGCTATTCTGGTCGATTTTTCGAGAAAATATTTAAAGACTCTTTAAAGACTTGCGGAATTTAGTATCTATTATAGAATTTATTTCTAAACTTAAGGGCTTTTTGCTGCTTTGGATACTTTTATAGGAGAAGGCATAAGCTACAAGACACAAGGGAAATGGAATCTTCAGCAATGCTTTGAGCAATTAAGAATGTCAAAACTTATCTCGGTCATTTCTATCTGGTAGATCGTTACTCTGTTGAGAATGTTGCTTGCGGGCAAGGGGCAGTTAGCCTTTAGCTGTGAATTATCAAGATTTATTATACCATAGTTTTTTTGTTGACACTTTCAAGTAAATATGCTGTCAAAATTAGGAAACGATCGCGATCGCCCAGTCCCCCAGGGGTTGAAACCCCTCCCTCAGAATTTAACTCCTCTCCAGAAGACTAATGAATTTAACAGTCCTCTTCCGAAGGAGTTAACCTTCATCTCAGGGGCTTAAGTCCCCAGCAAGTTTTGGCTTAAGTCGCCCTCTGGATGCTACGTTACGAAAAGGACATGGAAAGAAGACAAAGGACAAAAGAATGCGTATCTCTATCAACTGGTTGCGGGAACTGGTAGACATCGCCGTAACGCCAGAAGAACTAGCGGAAACCCTGACAATGGCTGGGTTTGAGGTAGAAGAAATTGAAGACCGCCGCACTTGGGCCGATGGCGTAGTATTGGGCAAAATACTCACTTGCGAGCAACATCCTAATGCTGACAAGCTGAGAGTCTGTCAAGTAGACATCGGTAAGGGCGAACCTTTAAACATTGTTTGCGGAGCTCCTAATGCTAGAGCTAATATCTATGTAGCTGTCGCCACTGTCGGAACTTATCTACCGAATATCGACTTGAAAATTAAACCTGCTAAACTGCGGGGCGTTCCTTCTGAGGGGATGATTTGCTCTGTGGCGGAATTGGGACTAGCTAAAGAGTCACCGGGCATTCACATTTTCGAGTTAGAAAATCCTGAATTAGGCAGTGATATCCGGCCACTATTGGGCTTAGATGATGTAATTTTAGACTTGACAGCAACAGCAAATCGCGCTGATGCTTTAAGTATGGTAGGTGTAGCTAGAGAAGTAGCGGCGCTAACTGGAGCAAATCTGAGAATTCCTGAAGCAGCGGGGGTGTTAATTCAAGGGCAAGAAGGGGGCGAGACTGCAAGTTTAGCAATTGATATTTCTCAGTCTCAAGCTTGCCCAATTTACATCGGTACTGCGATTGAAAAAGTCAAAATTGGCCCTTCTCCGGCGTGGTTGCAGCAGCGATTGCAAGCGGCGGGAGTAAGACCAATTAGTAATGTAGTTGATGTTACTAATTACATTCTTTTAGAATGGGGTCAACCGCTACACGCTTTCGATAGAGATCGATTGGAAGCTGTTGCAGGTAGCAGCGATTTAACTATTGGCGTTCGTTTTGCCAATTCTGGGGAATCGCTGAAAACTCTTGACGGTCAAACACGGAATTTGCAAGCACAAACGCTTTTAATTACTGTTAATGACAAACCCGTAGCTCTAGCTGGCGTGATGGGTGGGGAAGAGACGGAAGTTTACGAAGGTACGCAAAATTTGGTTTTGGAAGCTGCAATTTTTGAACCAGTAGCAATTAGGCGTTCTGCTCGTTCTCAAGGTTTGCGAAGTGAAGCTTCTACTCGCTACGAACGAGGTGTAAATCAGGCAGAATTAGCCTTAGCTTGTCGCCGTGCTTTAAAGTTGATTGTTGAACTGGCAGAAGGAGTTCCTGTTGTTCAGGAAACTGCGAGCATTGGTGTAGATAAGTCGAATTTAACCCGCAATGTAGAATTGCGTTTAGATCGAGTAGATCGGGTTTTAGGGCAGCTTAAGCGGGGCGAAGATACGCTTTATGAAAAGTATCTGCAACCTGATGAAATCAAGGGCATTCTGACAGCTTTAGGTTGCGGTGTTGCTCCAAGTATTGAGGAAAGAGTCTGGACGGTGACAGTCCCAGTTTATCGCTATCGGGACTTAGAACGGGAGATTGATTTAATTGAGGAAATTGCGCGACTTTACGGTTACGATCGCTTCTGCGATACTTTACCAAGCAAGACTGCGGCGGGTTTTTTACCTCTGGAATATGCGGCAATTCGCAATATTCGGGCGGCTTTTCGAGCGGCGGGTTTGACGGAATTGATGCACTATTCGTTAGTGAAGACGGAAGGTGAAAATCAAGTAGTTTTAGCTAATCCGTTGTTGGTTGAGTATTCAGCTTTGCGGACGGAGATGCTATCAGGATTGATTGATGCTTTTGAGTACAATTTAGAACAAGGAAATGGGCCATTAAATGGGTTTGAAATTGGTCGTATTTTCTGGAAAGATGGCGAGGAAATGCAGGAAGGGGACAGGGTTGCTGGTATTATTGGCGGCGATCCCGTGCAAGGTAAATGGCAACAGAGTGGACGCGATCGCGCTTTGACTTGGTTTGAGGCGAAGGGGATTTTAGAGAGTGTGTTTGAGTCCTTGGGTTTGGCGGTAGAATATGAGAGCGATCGCAGTGATTCACGACTGCATCCAGGCCGGACAGCGGCGTTATCTTTAAATGGTAGCCGCTTAGGAATATTCGGACAATTGCACCCACAATTGCAACAGGAACGAGGTTTACCAGAGGCAGTTTATGCCTTCCAATTTGATTTGAAGGTGTTGTTAGCGGCGTTGAATGAAGCTGATAATTTAACTCGCAAATTCAGTGTTTATTCTAGCTATCCTGCGGCTGACCGAGATTTAGCTTTGTTTGCACCTATTGATGTTTCTGTTGTTGAGATTGAAGGTGTGATGAAAAAGGCTGCTGGGAGCCTGCTAGAGTCGGTGCAGTTGTTTGATGAGTATCGCGGCGAGAATGTGCCAGATGGTCAAAGAAGTTTGGCTTTTCGGTTAATTTATCGGGTTAGCGATCGCACTCTTTCTGACGGTGATATTGAACCTGTGCAACAAAAAGTCCGCAATGCCCTGGTGAAGCAGTTTGCTGTTAGTTTAAGGAGTTAGGGCGTTGTCAATGGTCGTAACATTGCGCTAACCATAAAGGAAGTGTCAGGAAAGTGCAAAGGTGAAATGCTCATGCGATCGGCAAGTATGAGCTCACTTTGGTAGCCTTCCTGACTCGGTTCTCGAAAGACGTGGAGTTGGCGATCGTTGACATCTAATACCCAATAATCGGTAATTCCTGATTGAGCATAAATTGTGGCTTTGATACCGCAATCTTTTCTGAGTGTAGTATCGGCAATTTCAATAATCAGGTAAATTTCTGAGGGGGTTGGGTGTCGGTCTTCGTAGTATAGTGGATCTCGCATAAGCAAGGCAATATCTGGCTCTGGTTCGGAGTTATCATTTAATTGAATAGAGTCTTGTACGCTAATCAAAACTAATCTCCCTAAAAGGTCTTGCAATAGCTCTACAGTGCGCTTTACTGCTGCATTGTGTGCGGTTCCTTTGGCTGCCATTTTTACTATCTGTCCTGCTAATAATTCTACTTTTTCATCTTCATTAAGAATACCATTTTCTATCATTTGGTGATAGTCTTGAACTGTGAAAAGACGAATTTCTAATAATGTCATAGCTGTCTCCTGTACTTGCCGAACGAGCAATATTTTGTAATTACTAATTCTAGCATAATAGATTAAAGGCAACACTATCAAACTTTATGGAAGAATTAATGGAGTTAAAGGAGCTGCTGCACCGAGGCAAAGTTGCAGAGGCTTTGCTACTGGTGCAAGAATTGGAGGACATGAGTAAGTCGGATAAGCTTAACAAAATTTTTAGTTATGGTATAATCTTGCTGTTGCATCTGATTAAAAAAGTTGCTGAAGACCGAACTACTAAGTCTTGGGAAACTTTGATTTTCAATACCGTCAAGCAAATTCAGCGCACTAACAAGCGACATAAAGCTAAAGGAACCTATCTCACCGAAGAGGAATTAATAGAGACTTTACAGGATGCTTATGAATCTGCGTTGAAGTCTGCGGCTTTAGAAGCTTTTGAAGGAATTTATGATGTCGAAGTAATTGCCAAGATGGTAAGCGAAGGTGATATTATTGCAATAGCAATGGATTTAATTGTAGAGCGATCGCCTGAAAGTTAATTTATTAGAAAGATTGACAGATATGACTAAATATGTGCTGTGGGGAAGTTACTGCGAAGACGTTCTTGAAAAACGCGCTCCTTTTCGCGACGCTCATCTGGCTGGATTGGCGAAGCAAAAAGAGTCGGGTGTGTTGATTACAATTGGGCCGACTAAGGATTTAACTAAGGTTTTTGGCATTTATGAAGCTGAAGATGAGGCAACTGTGAGACAATTGGTGGAGGCCGATCCTTATTGGGAAAATGGGGTTTGGACTGAGTATGATGTGAAAGAGTGGATTCAGGCTTTTTAAAGGAGTTAATATGGTGAATAGCTTAAGATTAGGTGACGATGATTTAGTTCCTGTTGATTATACGGATTTACTGGATAAAATCTTGGGAGTTTTACAGAGTCAAAATCCTTTTAGTCGGTCAAGTGATAACTATCGCCTGGTAATTGATATTGATGCAATTGCCAATGAAGTCTCCCAGTTACAAATCATTCCTCCCTTGGGTTCTTTTGAACGTCAAGCGCATTCCGCTACTGTGAATTTTCCTGCGGAAGTTGAGGTTCGCTTTCGCAGTCAAATTAGACAGATTAGAGAGTATTTGCGGCAACATTTAGAAACTATATTGGGAGGAGATGATGCTGTTGAAAGATTTGTGGCAAGTTTAATTGTGCCTTTGGATTCAACGTATTTTCGAGGTGGCGGTACTGAGTTAGGTTTTAAATACAATTTTCCCAGACATTCTACCTTAGAAAAAAAGAAATTAACTTTGCAACGTCTGGATTCTAGCACGCGGGCAATTTTAAAGCTGCACAAATTGACAATTTCTGTGCGAAACTCAGACATTTTTCAGCAGCAGCTAAGGGAGGGTTTAAAAAAATATATCAATGAAAATACTGACAATAAAGAGGATCGGGAAAATCTCACCGATCGCCTTGATGAGATCGTTCAAGATGAAAGCTCTAATTTTCATAAATTGATTCGACTTGTAGATAAGGAAACCCTGGGTAAGCTGAATAAAGAAGCTAAGATTACCTATTTAGAGTATCTTTTAGAGAATATTCGTAGTAATAGCACAGATCGGGTAGGGATAATCTATTTACAAGACTTAATTCGGCGACTCCGGTTGATAGAAGAATATATTAGCGATATTGACAAAAGTGATGGGGACTATGAGGTAAATTATGCCGGAGTAAGAGTTAACTACAGGGATATTTTTTCCAGAGCAGAAGTGTTAGATATACTTCCGATAGTTCCAATTGTAGCAGGTTATTTGGGAGAAAGTACAGATACTCACCGAAGCGAACGTAAATTTATCTTTGGTTTGAAAATCAAGTTTGATAACCCGGTTCAAGCACGGGGTGGGGATGATGTATTTGAATATAATTTGAATTTGCTTAATCCTGATAGTGATGAACAAAAAACAGAACTAGCAGAGGATTTTAATCGGGAAAAATTCGTCCGCAAGGTATTAAAAATAGCCTTGCTTTACTATTTTGTCTTTGCTTCTCGTAGTAATCCTTTAGCGAATGATTACAACCCTGAATCTGAAGGGAATTACCAACCGCGAGAAAGCTTTGAGTCTGTGGTAATGCCTGTTTTAAGTGGTTCGGATGAAGAAAGGAAACAGCAAATACTTCGTGGTATCATCCGAGGCTTAAATCAATATAACATTAAGGTTAAAATAGACCGTCTCAAACAACTTTTAAAAGGCTTTTTAGACAGGGAAACAATTTTGCCGCCTCGAACAGAATCACGACACATCAACATCAAAAGAGGTATCCTAGAACAGATAGATGATACTTTAACAACTGGGAAATTTTTCAATGACATTTTGGAGCGAAATCCGAAACAAGCACTCCAGTATATTACAGTTGAAAATGCTAGGGTGAATCCCAGAGCTATTTGTCAGCTACCAGTCAATATTACCATAGAAGATATCCGTTATTTCCCTACTGATGAACGGCAAAGTTTCAGTATGGAATATAATATCAAAGGTATTAATGCTTTGCCTGTACTTTTAACTCCTAGAGGTGCAATTTCTAAAGATACCTACGCCAAGCATTTCAACACAAAATTAGTTGTGTTTCGTTATGAAAATCAACGATTAAAAAGCGATGGAGGTTTACCACCAGCAGAGGCTTTTGTTTACAAGTTTACTATGCTCCTGCTATCTTATATGTGTCTGAAGATATTAGCAGAAAATTGGGGCAAAAATTTATTTATTCCGATGGTGAGACTTCACGAAGGCGACCACAATAACCCTTCACCGTCAGAAAAGTTTATGGCCCATCTTTCTAAAACATTGTCTCATTTGTTAAGCGAAAAATATCGCTGTAATTCCCAAGGATTTCGGATTAAGCATCCACCGAAAAAGTTTACTATCGGAAATGGTCTAAGTTCCCTCTATTCAATATTACCCAAAAAGTTTCGCTTCGACAATGTGCAGCTATCTCCAGAGTTGGATAATTTAGCAATTATTGTGGTTTCCAGTCGGGAAAGTGATGCGAGAAAAGGTAACGCTAATCGTTTTCAGAGAAAAGCAAGTTTAATCGGAGAAATTGTCGGCATTAATCGCCAAGAAGATGGTTCAATTCAGGTGGAAATGCTAAAAACTTTTTCGGAAAATTACAGCGTTACTCATCTCTATACTCAGCCATCAATTCTGGAAGATGCAATGAGTCAACTTTATGAGCAAGGATATAGGAACTTTGCTTATATTTCACAAGCACCTTATACGAGCACGCTACATATTACCAAAACTGATGAAGATGAGGATTTGTTTTTTATGTCCAAAAGTCTCATCCGAACTTTGAAAGGAGAGAGGCGAGACATCAAGATTTATCCCATTTTCTTTGATAAATATTTCGTCCGTAGCTTTGAACAACATAGAGGAGAATCCTTCTATATTCAAGATATAATGGAACTTAGTAATTTAGCTGACGATCCCAATCAGGAATCCGTGATGTTTTTTAACCTATTTAATGGGATTAAAGTCGATCAACAGGGAGACAAAAACTTTTATAATGGTGTGATTTCCTACTCGACACTTCTGCATATCTATCAAGGCATTTTGGATGACAAAGATATTCATCAAGATTTGATTTATGATGGTCTAACTAAAGATACTTTGCTACACTATCTGACAATATTTCACTTTTCTAGGTATGAAGCTCGTCAGAATATTAGTTTAAAACTCGACCCCTACGAGCGGATTATTGGCGATGATTCGGTTGGTGCTTTATCTATATTTAGTCATACTGGTGGAAGTGCAAATTTTAACTCGTTGGCTTTTTTGAATAAGGTAAGAGAATTAGATAATGAGGTAGATAATAATGATTGGTGAAGATTTGGGTCGTCTGTTTGAAGTCGGATTCAATATTGGAATTCTGGCTTATATTCAGCAGGAAAATATCCCTCACAACTTTGGCAATTTGTACCGCCTGGATTTGCAGCACCTAAAATTGCCAAAAATGACAGCAGAAATAACTAGGGAAGCAAATCTCCTGGGTAGTCTGGATGGTAAAATAGTTGAGAAATGGAGCCTTTATTTTATACAGAAAGGTTTTTTTTCTGGCTTAAACTTTTTTCGCGAGTACATCAAATCTGCTGGTAGTAAACTGCAAAATCTTAAGATTTTATACTATCAGTGCAGTTTTAGTGATGCTAACAGTATTAGAACATATAATAAGGGTCAACAAAAAGGATTTAAAGAGGTTTTATCTCAGATTACAAATGTGCAACCAGATTTTGCAAATGCTGATATTGATTTGTTAATCCATCGCTACTCAAAAAAAGGTGAGTTTTTGCAAGCTGATACGCTTATGCTGGTACAACAACGTAATGATTTTAGAATTCTCTGCGTTGACTTATCTGTATTTTCTCCAGTATTAGCGTTGTCGGGAGTAGACCTCCATGAAATAGAGATAATGCGGAAATTGTTAATGAGGGAAATTAGCTATTTGCGCTCAAAGAGTGTTTTTTCTAATCTGCGGATAGATACTAGCACTTTGGGGATTGATTTCTCTGAGGATTTAAAACGCTATTTTACTGCTTTTAAGTATAAAGATAAGGAAAGTGCTAAGTTGATTCAGGCGGGTAGCTATGCTCATAGTTTCTATAAATTTTTGCAAGAAAAAGGAATTATTCCAGATAATGCTGACGTATTATTTAATGTAGTTGGCAATAGCGATCGCGGCATTAGTGCTATTTCCTTACGTAAAGATAAAATCAATATTTTAGCAACTTGTTCACAAATTTATAAGAATGAATCTAATACTAAAGATATTAGCGAGGTTCGCAAAGAAGTATTAAAAGTTATTCAAATTAACGCTATTCGCAGTTTTCAAGATGGTAAAAAGTTTATCAATCGCTTATTAGAAAGTACAGGAAATACTCCCACACCTGTTGCTCATACAGAGCGACTTGATAACTTTTTTAATTCTGTTGGTGTTATACCAGATAAACTGGCAGAAAAATTGCAAGTTGCTCCCGGATTAAATCTAAGACAAGCTCATGCTGAATTGATTATTAAAGCACTTAATTCTGAGCAAACTTACATCTTTCTAACTGGAAATCCGGGAATAGGCAAAACTACTGCAATTGCCAAGTTTCTTGAACAGCATATTGATGACGGTTTCCTATTCTTTTATGTCAGTCCTCGCAAGCAAGTTAACCTAGACATCATTGAAAAATTCAAAAATCCAGAAACAGGTTTGTTGTCAGACAATCGCCTATTTTGCATTAACACTAACTCTGATATTATTAAAGGCAATGGTGGCAAATGTACGGTTAAATACGTAGCTAATAGTCAGCAAAAAGATTTTACAAAAAACACTGTTCACTTCCTCAAAGAAAATCCAGATATTCAGCGTCAGCAATACCATCAAACGCAAATAGAAAGGAAGAGTAAAACCATCATTCAACCTGCAAAGGTTAAAGGTAAAGGAGTCCTCAACAGCATTTGTGAAGCAATATACACGCTGATAAACTCTCAACCATCAAATAATATTGTCGCTACCGTGTCTATTCAGTCTTTGAAGGTAATAGAAAATGGAGTTAATACTCTTGAGCATTTTGACAAGATATTTCAGGATGCTTATAACAAAAGAGAACAGCAGGTAATTTCTGCTAAAATGCAAGAAATTTCTAGCCGCATTAAACACATCTTTATTATGATCGATGAAATTACAGGAGATGACGGCGGGGTAGAATTTTTAACAGGAATTAGTAAGATTATCACTAAGTATGATTTGTACAATCCCCAACATGGTTTTAACACTAAAATTATTGTTGCAGATGCTTCAATTGTTGACCACGATGTGATTACACAACACCTTAAAGATACCTCACCGGAACCAGATAAAATTTATTTTAAGAAGTTAGCCAAAAATTCTGAAGAAATCTTACCCTTACAAGCTATCCCTTTTAAGTTTAGAGAATTACCAGCTATCGTAATTAATACTAATTCCTATCCGGCTCGCAGTTTAGAGATAACTTATAAAGTGTTTATAGAAGCTGTAAAATTTACTGATAATGCGTCTCTTAATCAAAGAAATAGCTTGATTAAACTGGTACAGTCTGAGATTGTTCAAGACATAAACGAGCGATTAGCCAAACCCGGAGTCGAACAATTAATAGTCTATATTCAGGATAAGCGAAGATTGACAGAATTGATTTATAAAATTAAGAACAGTCGCGAAAAATTTGATCGATTTGAAGATTATCTTGAAATTCATGCTAATATTTCAGAAGAGGAGAAAGCAAAAATACAGGAGTGTAAAAATAAAGCTAAGGTAATCTTTATGACTGCATCTGGAAGTCGGGGGTTATCTTTTCCCAAAACCAAGCATATTTTAGTTGATATTCCTCGCTTTCAGATTGAAAAAAACCTGATGGAAGTCATACAAGTTATTTATCGGGGACGCGGGGAATACGAACCAGGTAAAACTTTGGATAATGAAGATAAGGAGTTAATTTTTTATCTCTCGGATCAGGCTGTTTACTACGCAGATGATCCAGAAATTTCTCTGCAAGAAAGCAAGCTAAGTCTTTTGAATATGTTATTAATTCTCAAGACTTCAGTAATGACACGAATTCAAGGTTATGGATATTTAGGTAGCGAAAAGTTTTTGATTATTCCCATCGGTGGAAAGTCGATTTCTACGGCTGGTGATACTTTCACTAGCCAAATGGGAAATCTGATTAAGGAATTAAAAAGTGAACATCGCAGTCATCCAGAAAACAAGTCATTACAAGATATTTATACAAGTATTGAGAAGCTTTTTAGTCGAGCCGAGTTTGTTTTGAAAAATACAACACATTCCCGACAATCAGGTGATTCATATCTGCAAATGCGGGAGAATTTTAATAGTAAATTTTTGCAACTGTGTAATCCTCTTGACGGGTTACTCAGTTATGGCAATCTGGAAAAAGGTTATGTTTGTGGCAGTTTGTTGATAGTTCCTCTGGCGGACAAAAAATTAGAGGAAAACTACCAAATTAGGCTACATCAAGAGATTAAAAAAATTGTAAATAAGGAATTAATGCATAAAATGTATCGCATTAGGGATAGTATTTCTTACCCAGAAAATTTGCGCTCTGCAATCAGAGGAGGTGCTATTGAGTTAGTTAAGTTGCTGAATAAGGATGTGGATAAAACTCAGTATTTTCAACAGCATAGTCATCGTTTGGATCAATATTATGCTTTGCCGTTATTTGCCTTTGTTAGTGGTGAAGAAATGAAGGAGTATTTTGGTGATATTAAGCGGGAAGAACCAGAAGACGAGCGGTTTAGAGATATTCTGTCTATCTATGTGCGATCGCTTTACCCAGTTGGTAATGTTATGCCTATAGGACATAAATATCAAGATTTCCCGTTTGTTGTGTTTAGAAGTTACAGTTTAGAACAAAGTCGGGAAAAGTTTTTTACAGATAAGTATCTTTTGACTTCTAACGAGTTAAATGTACTGAACTTGATCTTGTCTAAGGATTAATATTTATGAGATAATTATTATGCTCAACTTTCACCCCATCTCAGATTTTATCCCCAAAAACTCTCCTATCAATAACTCAGATCCTACCTATTACTACGAAGGAATCTCCCCTCAAAATGGTCAATTACTGAGACTTCCTCGCACACCCATAGCCGAAGCAATTGCTAAAGGTTTAATGCAGCAATTAGCCAATAATAATGATTATTCTCGCGAAGGTAAAATGTATGGCATACTCTTAGTTGAACTTCCTAATGGCGAACAACGGGTACTCAAAGCATTCTCAGGCCTTCTCAATGGTTGTCATACTATTGATGGCTGGGTTCCACCCATTCCGGGACGAGAAAAAGTAGCCTTAGTAGAAGCCTACACCTTAGCTGAATTAGACGCTATTAAACAAGAAATAATTACTCTAAAGCAACTTCCGCAATGGCAACAATACCAAACATTATCTAGCGAGTTTGAACAGCAGTTGCAATTAATGAGTCAACATCATCGTAATTGCAAACAACAGCGACAGGAAAAACGCCAAATTCTCAGCCAAACTCTTACAGATAAAGCACTTAATTTAGCATTAGAAAAACTTGATAAAGAAAGTCAAAAAGATGGAATAGAACGGCGTAACCTTAAACGAGAACAAAATGAGAAATTACAACCATTAAAAGAGATAATTGACAATGCTACTCAGCGAATTACTGAACTGAAACAACGGCGAAAAACTTTATCAAAACAACTACAAACTCAGATGTATGCAGCTTACAGTCTCACTAATTTTGCCGGCCATTCTCGTTCATTACAAACATTAATGCCAACTGGTTTAATGCCTACTGGTACTGGAGATTGTTGTGCGCCGAAATTACTCCACTATGCAGCGGTAAATAACCTTAAACCTTTAGCAATGGCAGAATTTTGGTGGGGAAATTTATCAATAAATCTGGATAGAATTAAGGGAGGATTTTATGGCGCTTGCCTCGAACGTTGTCAGCCATTAATGGGATTTTTACTATCAGGATTATCGCAAAATAGTTTTTTAGATATGGGTACATATCGGCAGAACTTTGATATATTAGAAGCAGAAAATTTGCAAATTATCTATGAAGATGAATGGCTAATAGCAGTTAACAAACCATCAGGTTTACTTTCTGTTCCTGGTCGTTATCGCGATCGGCAAGATAGCGTTTTAAGTCGCTTACGTCAATTGTTACCGGATGGCATGAATATTATCCCTGTCCATCGTTTAGACCTCGAAACTTCGGGAATTATGTTATTAGCTCGTTCTTTACCAATTTATCGGGAATTAAGCAGTCAATTTCAACATAAATTAGTTAAAAAAGTTTATGAGGCGGTACTTTCTGGTAATGTAGTAAATGATTATTGTGGTGAGATTTCATTACCACTCTGGGGAAATCCTGAACATCGTCCTTATCAGCAAGTTGATATAGAGAGGGGTAAACCTAGTTTAACTCGTTTTCAGGTGATAGCTAGGGAAGGAGAATACACTCGTGTAGAATTTATGCCGCTCACCGGTCGTACTCATCAAATTCGGGTTCATGCGTCAGATAAAAGAGGTTTAGGAATACCAATTTTAGGCGATCGCCTCTATGGATGTCAAGCCGACGCAAGTAGATTACATTTGCACGCGAGGGAGCTTTATTTTGAGCATCCGCAGTTAGGAAAAAATATTAATTTAGAGGTAGAAACTCCTTTTTAATCTGAAATCAATTGTTAACTATTTCGTGTAATCCATCCTAAAATCTTGAATGAGTCTCTACTATATATCAGTAGGTTAATAGTAGAGACTCATTGCATTTTTTAGACAAACACGAAATTATCAGTGGTAAAATTGCCTTGAATTACAGCAATTTGATCGGAAGTACCAGCCAAGTTGATAGAATTACCAACAATAGTATAATCAGAGAGCTGTCCGTGTAACTGAATGACATCTCTGTTTTGCTGGAAATCTTGAATGAATGTAACTCCTGCTCCCTGATAATATGTATTTGTGGCATCACCGAGAACAAAAGTATCTCTACCTTGACCGCCAATCAATACATCTGTTTCATTACTTCCAGGTGTAGCACTAGATAGATCGACTCCAATCAAAGTATCATTACCACGCAAACCTGAGAGAGTATCGTTACCGGCTCCTCCTACTAAATTGTTATTTTGGCGATTGCCGGTAATCACATCTACATTGGGAGTACCTACGACATTAACGAAATTCTCTACAGTCAAATTCAGTGTGCCAATTCCAGGTAAATTGTTAACAGCCACACTATTAGTTGACAAGTCTACATTAATAGAAGCTACGCCGCTACCTGTAGACGCATCAAGGGTATTAATCTGTCCTAAAGGAGCGATAATCTGTTCGATAGTGTCAAGGATATCGTTACCTGCTGCACCTTTGTTGACAATACCTCCAGCCTGAAGGGTAATGGCACTATTTAAGGAAAGATAGCTAACTGTATCGGTACTTTCTCCTCCACTCAAGGTATCGCTGCCAGTACCACCTAAAATGAAATTATCGGAAGCGTCCCCAGTAATATTGTCATTCCCTGATGTGGTGCTAATACTATTAGCTGGTGGAGTTGGTGGAGTGGGTGGAGTTTGATTTTGAGGAGGATTGGGAGGATTGGGATTTGGTGGAGTTTGATTTTGAGGAGGGTTTTGAGGATTAGGATTTGGTGGAATCTGGCTTTGCGTAATAGTATTATCGCCAGGTGCATTGGTTAAATTAGGAAATAGTGTTGCCATGGGGTAATTGCCTCAATTAGTTTTCTCAATTTGGTTAAAGAAGCTTTTTGGCTAAGGGAATGTAGTATCAATCAGCCTTTCATTGCCTCTCTATAATCATTGAGCTGCCTCAAGATGACATTTATCCCTGTATTTGAATTACAGTTTTGTAATATGGAGTAACTCTCAACCTCATCTGGTAATCGCCAATTCGTGAAACATCAACAGCGATAAAAAGAAATCAGCCATAAAAATCGACACCCAAGAAGTCACCACCGCCGCCGTTGCCGATCGCCCTACACCCTTCCCTCCCCCAGTCGTTGTTAACCCCCAACCGCAACCGATAATGCCAATAATCGCGCCAAAAATCACCCCCTTAACTACCACTGTCACCAAATCCCAGGGTTCCAAAAAAGTCCGCACTGATTCCAAAAACATCCCCGGAGGTAAATGGTAAAAAATCGCCGCCGCAAACGCGCCGCCGCCAATACCCACAACCACAGAAAAAATAGTTAAAATCGGCAACATGATGCAGCAAGCTACCACACGCGGTAAGACTAAATAATCAACTGGATTGGTTTTCAGCATATAAAGAGCATCAACTTGCTCCGTCACCTGCATTTCGCCAATTTCCGCCGCAAATCCAGAACCCACCTGTCCCGCTACCACACCCGCCGTTAAAACGGGTGCTAACTCCCGACAAAATGCGATCGCAAAAGCACCTCCCACCGCCCCCACCGCCCCAAACCGAATCAATTCCCGCGCCGATTGAATCGTAAAAATCATCCCTGCAAATAGAGCAATCAACAATACCGCCCTCAGCGAACCCAACCCCACCGTTACCAAATGCTCGATCACCAGCTTGCGGCAAACCTTGCCCTTAAGCAGCCGCAACCACACCTGCCCCCCCAATAACAAGGTTACGAAAAACCTCTGAAACCATCTATCCTCCAATGTTTCATCAAAGGCGCGATCGCGCCCGTCGCGGTATGTGGCCAACTCAGTTTTGACTGGGACAGATTTCTTGACTAAACCATTCTTAAAATTCAAGCTTAACTTCAACATGATGACGATCCCCGGTAGTCTGGGTACAGCCGATGTTAATATACCTTATACTTTTGGTATTAATTTATATCTTCCCAAAAGTAGAGGTACTTTAGGCCAAAGATGGATGATTTTTAAGGAAAATTAATGAATTGGAGCTAGCGAAATTAATCTGGGCTTCCCACTTAAGTAAAGCCTAATCTGTAGCAATTTTTACTTAAAAACTTACAAGTTACTTACGTAGCACTGCTGACATCGCAGTATTAACGCCTCTATACCAGTTTTCCAGTGCGTAGGTAATGCTTTTAATCAGCAATTACCAATTAGCCATTAGCGAGCTGCTACCATATAGCGAAAAATATATTCAGCAACTTCAATATAATTGTAAGCTTTAGCTGTCGAGTCACCCCAGACAGTAACACCATGATCGCGGATTAATAAAGCGGGTATTGGCGGCGGTGAAATTGCAAAGCGATCGCAAATCTCATCAGCAATTCGCGGCACTTCAAAATGATTAGTAAACAGCGGTATTGCTACCTCTGGATTCTCTTCCCACACCCCCAAACCCTTGAGCATTTCAATCGCAGGCAAAGGTAATCGATCTTCCTCAGTAAATCGAGAGACTAAATTAGCCTCAATCGAGTGTACGTGATAGCAAGCTTGAGCTTCTGGAAAAGATTTGTAAATTGCCTGATGAATACTTGTTTCAGCAGAAGGACGACAATCTGAATGCGGTTGCTCGATAATTTTACCATCTACATTCATACGAATAAAATCTTGCTCTGTTAACTGTCCTTTTGCTCTGCCACTAGCTGTAATCCAAAAGCTACCGTCAGTCAAACGAGCGGAAAGATTTCCCGCAGTACCAACCATCCAACCTCTATTATAAAAGTGGCTTGCTGCTGCAATTAAACTTTGTCTTAAATCACTATTCATGGTGAGTTGTTAGTTGTTAGTTGTTAGTTGTTAGTTGTTAATTGTTAGTTGTTAGTTGTTAATTGTTAATTGTTAATTGTTAGTTGTTAGTTGTTAGTTGTTAGTTGTTTGTTGCTTATACTAATTATCTAAATAATTGGAATAGGTAATTTAGCTGTATAACATCTTAACAGTTCAGGCTTACACACCCTACCAAAGAAACCGGGTTTTTTGACGAAAATACTTCGCCCGTACCCACAGATTCTCTCAAAAACCCGGTTTCTAAGACTCCCTGCGTAAGTCCTACAGTTAACTGTTAACAGTTAACAGTTAACAGTTAGCAATTAACTCCATCGCTGGGATAAACTCTCAATTACATCAAAAAAATCATTCCAGTATATGTAAGATTTCTGCTCCTTATCCAAATATTCAGCCAAGCGATCGCGCGCAAAAACTACAGGCGCAACCCTAGCCATATTCAAATCCGTCACCGAATCTCCAATTGCCACCTGCTCGTCAGCCTCATACAGCTCCATTACCCGCACCTTAGACACAAGTTCCGTATCCCCTTCAAACTCAGAACACACTTTCAGGTGAGAGCCGCTAGGATCTAAATCTACCGCATAAATAGCTTCTGTACGAGCCGCCAAATCGCCCATCACTGTCTCTACCATCACCCGAATACCACCTGAAACTACCACAAAAGGTACTTCGCGATCCTTAAGAAAATCTAGGAGTTCTACCAATCCGGGCCGCATTAACTTCCCTTGAGAAAATTCGATAATCTCCTGATAACGTTCCGAAGGAATAGACTCTAATAACTGTCGGACTCCTGCCCGCAGCGTCAGCCTTCTAGCGTACATTTCTGGGATTAGTTGAGCCGACAACTCCGGTGCGAAGTGCTTTAGCATTCCGACAAAAGTTTCCTCAAGGGCGATCGTACCGTCAAAGTCACAGAAGACCACTCGTTTCAGTTGATTGGAAGTTAGAGATATTTGTCGGTCATTAGTCATAATTAATCGTACCCTGCAAGAATGCCAAGGCAGTACAGAATTAATCTTACATTATTCCCATACCATTACAGTCAATAGCACACAATTAAACAGTTAAACAGTTAAAAACTTTTTAGTTTTGGTCAGAGTCGGTAGGCAGACAAATTAAATTATCATCTTGGGTATAAATCAAACCTTTGGAGCGCAATTTGCCCATTAAGCGCGTCACTGTCACTCGTGTAGAACCGATCGCGCTGCCAATTTGAGCATGAGTTAAAAGCCAAGGCAAACGGTAGCCCCGGACTAGATCGGGATCTGCTTCATTAATGTAAGGTTCGCCGAATTCCTCGATCAGCAAAGTTAGAAATCCGTACAATCTGTCCAGAGTTCGCCGTTGGCCTAATGTACTGAGCCATAAAAGTTTTCGCTGATGCTGATAGCGAAAGGCATCTAAGACTTCCCGGCGGAAGTGGGGCCAGTTGTCTAGATCGTGCCAATACATCCACAGTACATTTGTTTGGTCAGTATGGGCGTAAGCTTGGAGTGTAAAAGGCGACTGAGCTACGAGTTCAAAGGGTTGACCTGCACCCACGAAGCCTAAAAAAGCTTCTTCAGGATTGCGACGCGGGGATTTTTTAGTACCGCTGGCGCTAATTAGGGAAGAGCCTACCAGTCGGATAGAACCGCGCTCTACTAAATAGAGCAAGCCGGGTCTGGCAGGAATCCGTTCGTCTTTGTTAAAAGTTCGATAGCGGTAGTGTTCTTGTGCCCAGTCTATAATTCGCTGCCAAGTTAAAAAAGGTCGATTGCTGTCTGAAGTTGTGGAAGTTGTTTGCATAAAAGGGATGTTGGGAGATATATCCACAAGGGACGAATATGGCACGCCCCGCTGTGTCGGGAAGTTAGATACTCAAGTGCTCAGAACTTGCGATCGCGATCGCCATACATCTGACTATGTAAGTCTGAGGTGGAATTTCAATGTAGCAAAAAATACATCGCAATGGTTAACTTGAGGAGAAAGTTCGGTTTGAAATATATGTATCGAATACAAAAAAACTGTAAGACTGTCCATCACTTAGATATTCTGTTACATAGAAGTACAGAGCACTTACGCACCCAACCAAAGAAACCGGGTTTTTTGACGAAAATACTTCGCCCTACCTTCTACCTCCTGCCTTCTGCCTCCTGCCTCCTGCCTTCTTCGTGACCCACAGATGCTCTCAAAAACCCGGTTTCTGGGGCTATGAGCGTAAGCCCTAATATTGATGATGCAAAAGCGTTGCCATCTGAGGGTACGAAGCAATCCCGAAGCAATCGCAGAGACTTGGCGATTGCTTCACGGAGCTCCCAATGACGACAGAATTACCAATCAAGGAGATGACTAACGCGGACTATTCTTTTAGCCTTAACTATTTAACTTGATACTGATTTAAGAAAGCTTGAAGTTGTTTTTCCTGAAACCCTTTTGCCATTTCACATATACGATCGGCAAAAGGAATCCATTGCTCATCTAACTTTTTCAATTCCTCTGCTTGTTGGATCGCACCTTTAAGATTACCCTTTTTTGCTAAATCATACAAAATTTTCATTTTGTCTGGTGGGGGAATCACCAAACATCTAACAGAGGATAATTCAGTATTCGATCCGCTAGTAAGTGCTGCTGGAGTTGGCTCTGCATAAACCCAAGATACACCTAATTGTTTCTGCAATACTTCAAACAATTCTGAAATTTGCACAGGTTTGGGTAAAAAAGCATTTGCTCCAGCCTCTAAACTCTTGTATTGGTCTGCTTCAAACACGCTAGCAGAAGAAACTATGACAACTGTATCTTTAAACTGGTCAGAAATACGGAGGCGACGCAGTAATTCAAAACCATCCATTATCGGCATAATTAAATCAGTAATAATTGCATCTGGTATTAACTCATTTGCTTTGTCTAACCCCTCAGCACCATTAGTAGCTTCAAAGACTTCAAAACCAATAGGAGATAATAAATGGACAATCACGGAGCGATTTTCCCAGCGGTCATCTACAACTAATATTTTGCGTTTATTGCCGAGGAAACTAACAATTGTTCCCTTTAAATCAAAAGTCGGTTTTAATGTAAATTCGCTGGCACAAGGCAAGTCTAAATCAAACCAGAATTGACTACCTTCTCCCAGTTGGCTAGTCACTCTAATTTGGGAACTCATCACCTCCACAATTTTTGAGCTAATTGCTAAACCTAACCCCGTTCCTTCTGCTCTGCGTTTACTATCGCCTACCTGTTCAAAGGGATCGAAGATTTTTTGTTTTTGTTCTTCACTCATCCCTAATCCCGTATCTTCTATTTGAAAACGGATTTTATTGATGGCATTGAAGGTGCTTGCTTCTGCATCAATCGTAGATGATTCAATCACACCAACCTTGAAGGTAACGCTCCCTTCTTCAGTAAACTTGACTGCATTACCCAAAAGATTGATTAATACTTGTCGCAAGCGTTTTTCATCGGCTTGTACGCTCACCGGCAGTGCTGGATCGAATTGGCTAATAAAAGTAATTCCTTTTTGTTCAGCTTTAATCCTGACAATTTCACTTACGGCTTGAAGAAATGCTAGAAAATGGAATTGATTAGGATAAATTTCCATTTTCCTTGCTTCTATTTTGGAGAGGTCTAAAATGTCATTAATCAGAGTCAATAAGTGAGAACCGCACTGCTGAATTATACCTAAACCTTTGAGGTCAGTTTCTTGAATGTTTTTTGAGCGCATTAAGATTTGAGCATAGCCCAAAATACCATTGAGAGGGGTTCTCAGTTCGTGACTCATGTTAGCGAGAAATTCGCTTTTGGCACTGTTGGCTAGTTCCGCAGCAAGCTTGGCCTCTTGTAGTTCGGCTGTTCGTTGTTTTACTCTAACTTCCAGAGCTGTAAAAGAGTCTTGTAACTGCCGTGCCATTTTGTTAAATGACTCACCCAAAACCTGGATTTCACTCACCCCTTTGACGATTACTGTTTGGTTGAGTTTGCCATCAGCGATGGCGCTGGAAGCTTGACTTAATCGCTGAATAGGGACAGCAATCCATTGTGAAGTTAAAATTCCCAATCCGGTTGCTATTAACAGTGCAAATATACAGAGAATAATTGTAGTATTTGTATTGGCATTAATTTGCTCCATGAAATCGGATTCGGGAACAACAACCACAATTAGCCAATCTAAGTTACGGCTATCTGAAAAAGGCAATACTTGCACGAATTGCCGCTGATTCTCGACTAGAAAAGTAAGATTTTTGCTCTGAGTAATTTGATTCAATCCCCCAAAATCTTCGACTAAATATTTGGCGGTCGCGCGAATCAGGGGAGAGCCAAATTCTGTAGCTTTTATGCGCGTTGCTTTTTTTTGAGCGGTAATTGTAAATGGCAGCACGTTTGCGGAACTTGCCACCAATTCTCCAGAACGTTCGACAATGAAAGTCTGTCCAGAACGACCGATTTTTAAATTACGTAGAAAATTCCCAATTTGCGAGAGGCTAAAGTTGACTGTGAATACTCCGCGAAGAGTCCCGGTTTCATCGTATAAGGGTTGACTAGCATTAATTGCCAGTATTGATTGAGCGTACAAAGCATGAATTGGACTCCAGGCGGGGCCACCTTGTTCGATGGGAGCGCGATACCAAGGTCGGCGACGCGGATCGTAATTAGGGAAAACATCTAAGACTTTGGCTCGCTCTCCTGTGCTGTTAGCTGCATAAATATGTAGATTACCCGGAGCTTCTGTTAACCAACTAATGCGAAATGAACCATCTGTAGTTGTTCTATCGAAGGAAGTATACTGTCCCTGTTCGCTGCCGAAGGAGATGTAATTGATTGACTCAAATGACTGAAGTTGCTTCCGTAAGTAAAGTCTCAAGTCATCTTGATCGTCCACATTTAACTTACCGAGTTTTACAATATCTTCGTTGATTTTATTAATAATATGTGGTAGCTCGATGTAGCTTTTGAGGTTCTGTTCAATCCGGGCCGTAATCTCGCTACGTAATTGAGCAGTAACATCATGAACTGACTTTTGCCCATTGCGTAAGGAAAGCCATCCTGTAAGTCCGACAGCAAGAACAATTTGCAATACAAAAGGAACAACAAGAACCCCGCGCAGAGGAAATTTTATAGGGTGAGGACGCATACTATAAATGATGATACTTAGGTACTAGCTCAACTATAACAGTCTTGCTTTTACCTCTTTGTATCCCAGAAAACATTTACCCTGAAAATGGAATGATTATCTGAAGTTTGTTAGAAGTAGCTGACAATTTAAGTCAATAGTTTTAGCTAACTTTACGTTCGGTTATTAAGGTCAAGCTCACCCATTCTCCGTTTTCATTATAAGAGCGAATCATCCGTTGCCGTAAGTCTGATTCTACCAGCCAACCCGCCTCTAAAAAGAAAGATTTTCTTCGCTGAACTGGCACTGGCGTGGTAGCAGAAGCACCGCCGGGCAGCAATAGCACTTGCATTGCTTGGGAACTTTGATTAAACCGGAGGATAGAACCGTCAATTAAAGCACTAGAAGCAATTGTTTTAATATCTAAACCACTACCAAAAGTTATCTTTTGTAATAATTGATTGTGGTCATCGCGGTGCAATTGCAGTGAGGTAGGATAAGAGTCCGATGGTCGCCAATCTGGATAAATTGTTACTGCTTCTCCTCGCCATTCGCCAATTAAATCATCAACCTTCAAAGGCGGTTTTTCGGGTACATCTTTACCCGCTAGCTTTTCACGTATCAGTGTTAAACTAGCTAAATTGCCGTCGCGATCGCATAGCTGCACTAGGCGCAGACGCTGATTACCGTAGATAAAACTCAACTCGGCCCCAAACTCTGAATAGGGGGCGAGTTGGATACTACCTTGAGAAAAAGCCCCATTTTCAAAAAACAGAATATCTCTGCCTAGATACTGATATTCTCGCACCAACTCATTGACTGTTGATTCGGAGGCATTGTTAGGGTTAGGTAAAAAGCGGCGGAGAGTTAGGCGCGCACTTTTTTTATTATTTAAGCCTTCTAAGGACAGAATACTAGGGATATCTTCAAGTTGCTCTCCTAATGGTGAGAACTTGGTAAAAGTACCTTCCCAAACTCCTAAATTTTTTAGAAAATTGTCCCACTGCTGACTCATATTTCTTTCCTAAATTTTAGAGCAAAAATCAATTTAAATATTTAGCTCTACCTGCTGTCTCCTGCCTCCTGCCTCCTGCCTTCTGCTATATTACAGCATTCAACTAGAGGTTCTTGACTGATATTTTCCAATCCTACAGACTTTAATAATTCCGCCCAAGCATTAGCTAAAGGTAGATCGTTGGGTTGTGATTTCCGTAACTGCGCTAAGGCCGTTAGAGTATCGTGCCAAAGACCAGAACGGGCATAAATAGCAGGGCGATCTGTAGGCGATGCTTGTGCTAATTCTTGGGCTAAATTAGGAATTAATTCGACTCGGCGAGTCCATCCACTCACTACACTGTCACCGCTGCGATCTTCGGGATCGCAAATTACCTCAAAATACCAGCGGTAATATTTTGTCAGTTCCAGTGGTGGAGAGTCTTTAGGAAGAGTGAAACTAATAACGCCGGGAGTACCTGCGATCGTGAATGCTGTATGGTAAATTTTTTCTTCTTGTTCGTCAAGGAGTTCAAACTCTACTTCAAAACTCTCCCTCAAATGGGAGTTGCTGACAGTTTTGTTGCACGCATTTTCATCTTTATCGGTTACGGTTTTAGTAGTAGTAGCGTGGGGGACATATAAAAAAAATGTTGGGTGCTCGGCGGTAGTTAGTGCCAAACTTGTAGGCGGTAGTAGTGCTGTGAGAGAATTGATAGAATTGTAGCAAGGACAGCGCGATCGCAACTCTTGCCTCCTAACGACCATTGGTGCAGACTCCTGCGGTGGAGAAAAGTGAATTTCACTTAGACCCTTTGGTACAGACTGGGAAATGACAATTGTGGGTAAAAGTAAGGTTAAAGCTAGGGAAAATAAGGCTAAGGCAAGTATCTTTAGATGTAGGGGAAACTTACTCTTAGCCATAAAAAATTAGCCTCCAAAATGTTTAAAACTAAAATAATAACTCTGCTGACAGATTTTGGCTTGAGCGATGTCTACGTTGGTGTCCTCAAAGGCGCGATCGCTCAAATCAACCCGCAATTAACGATCGTAGACCTCACCCATCAAATTCCGCCGCAAAATATTGCTGCGGGTAGATTTTGCCTGATGACTGCATATCCTTATTTTCCTGCGGGAACCGTACATATTGCTGTTGTCGATCCGGGAGTTGGAAGTAGTAGACGCGGTGTAGCAGTGAAATGTGCCAATTGCGTGCTGGTGGGGCCGGATAATGGCTTGTTTAGCGGGGTTTTGAGTCACGAGAGTGCGATGCCTACGGCTGGCTACACCTACGCGGCTGTAGAATTAAGTAACCCGCAATATTGGCGGACATCTCAACCTAGCAGCACTTTTCACGGTCGAGATATTTTTGCGACGGTGGGAGCTCACTTAGCTAGTGGGGTTCCTTTGGAGGAGTTGGGACGAGCCATAGATCCTGATAGTCTAGTGCGATCGCCTATTCCAGCTTGTACTCCCACAACGAACTGTGTAGATGGCTGTATTCAGTATATCGATTATTTTGGCAATTTGATTACTAATATTCCGGGAACTTTGGTTGCGGGTAAAAGTTGGTCTGTTGCGATCGCGCGGTCAAAACTTAGCAGCGAGTCCGATCGAGATTTTGTCATACCCAGTGGCACAAGTTACAGCAGCGCCGAATCTGGTAATTTGATTGCTTTAGTTGGTTCTCATGGTTGGGTAGAAATTGCAGTTTTTCGCGGTAATGCTCAAGCTTTTTTAGGAATAGATTGGTGGGCAAAGGTGGAGGTTAAAATTCATGATAATATAATTCTTGATGCGGCTTTACAATCTTCTGAACCTGAAACTAAGCAGCCTAAATCGGGAAAGTAAATTTGGTAAAATAAGCGATCGCGCCTAGCAATCTAACGCAGTGTGAACGGGAAATCCTTATGAGCAGCGAAAATCAGCCAGTATTACCGTCTAAAATCTACACTGAGGCTGTTGTTCGTTCAATAACTGGGGCATCGTTGTTACGCCACTCGCAGCCCGTGACTAGCGAAAATGTGACTCAATTTTATGCAGAACCCCACCAAGTCGAATTAGCGATTAAACGCTTAAAGGCGGCAGGATTTGAAATTTTAGAGGTTGGCTTTGCCACGATCAGCATTGCTGGCCAGCCAGAGCTTTATGAGCGATCGTTTCAGACAACCTTGGAGGCAATTGAGCGCCCTACGATCACAGAAATGGGTGAGATCGGCACGACAATATTGATCAATTCAGTTGATAACACACCATTTGGTGAGATTGATACCTCTAAGACAATTTGGGATGATGTGTTAGATGGAATTGCGATTAACGAACCTGTTTACTACTCTCGACCGACTATTCCCACATCAGAACCCCCAGAAAAAACGGCAAAATACCTGAATGTACCCGATGATGTGGCTCAAGGTTTAAATGCAAACCTAGTTCACCAAAACGGCATCACAGGCAAAGGCGTTAGGGTGGCAATGATCGATTCTGGGTGGTATCCCCATCCATTTTTTAGAGAGCATAACTATAAGGTAAATGTCGTTCTTGCCCCTGGTGCAACCGATCTCGATCGAGATATTAGCGGTCATGGTACAGGAGAATCTGCAAATGTTTTTGCCATAGCTCCTGAAGCAGAACTAATAATGATCAAGTTTGGCGTAGTAGTCGAAGATAAAATCGCGAACGTTGACTCAGTGGCAGCCTTCAAGCGAGCCATTGAGCAGCGACCAGATATTATTTCTTGTAGTTGGGGTTCCGATCAAAGAAACCGTCAACTTTCTCCTCAAGACAAACTCTTAGCTGCTGCTGTTGCTCGTGCTGTCTATGAAGGGATTGTGGTTATTTTTTCGGCTGGGAATGGACAATGGGGTTTTCCAGCACAACATCCAGAGGCGATCGCAGTTGGCGGCGTTTATAAACATCTAAAAGGGTCATTGAAAGGTTTATTGGAGGCAAGCAATTATGCCAGCAGCTTTATTAGCCCAGTTTATCCGGGACGACGAGTTCCTGTATCACAGAGTATTGAATCTTGTAGTTGTTCTTCAGTCAATCCCTCTGCTGCATCTAATTTAGCCCTTGTTAGATTGGAGCCTTTGAAAATTGCTTCTTCCAAGAATGCTCCCTGAAAGTTAGCATCGCTTAGATTTGAATTTTCAAAATTAGCCTTAAATAAAGTAGCGCATTCAGAATGGTTGCACCCAAAATCTGCTCCTGTCAATACTGCTTTTCCACTAAAGTCAGTAGATAACAACGTTGCTCCTTTAAAGCTAGAAAAAGGTAATCTAGATCCGCGGAAATTAGAATTAGACAAATTAGCCATATCAAAATTTGCATTCAATATATATATACGGGGAAGTTGAACTTTAAATAAATCTTCATTACAGAGCTTCACATCTCTAAGTCCATTAGCATATCTTGTCCACCACATATATTCCAACAGTCCTTTAATCTCAAAATCTGCTTTGCAGTCATCACGAGATAATATGGAATTTGCTCTACCAATGATTTGTAAATGAACAAAACCCAGAATGGATATTGATAAAACAAGCAAAACAGGAGCAGATTTTAAGGTATTAATTCTGTGTTTTTTTACACTTGCTTTTACAAATTCTTTTGCCAATCCACATAGTGAGGTTTCAGCATTATCTTTTTGAGCCTGTATAAATTCTCTAGCATCACGGAGTCTGCGCCCTTGAAGCAAATAATCCTTAGATTTTCGATTATCTTGCCACTCGAAAGCAGATTGCTCAATTTTGCGCTTATTGCGAAGGTTTTCCCAGTGTTCCTTAAGCCACTCCTGTAATTCTTTCCATTTGTGAATTAAAGCTTCATGGGCAACCTCCACCATTTCCACCTGTTGCTCATTAGAAAAAGTAACTAAAATCCATACACCCGGATCAGCAAAACGCTCAATTACTTCTCGCACAAGGGGTTCATCCTGTTTGCTGGTAATCAGTTCCGAAATAGGCGCACGGCGACGGGTTGCTGTATGATCGTCATTCAATTGAATTAAAGCCAGAAAAGTAGATCGGGCAATTTTTTGTTGTTCAGTGTTTAAAGACTCATACAAACTTTTTGCTTTATTCGCCAACGCTCCACCGACACCGCCAATTTGCTTTAGGGTATCTGCTGGTTCTATCTTATTACGCAACCCTTCCCAAATCTGAGTTAGGGCAAATTGTAACAGAGGTAATGCTCCTTCCTGTCCTTTGGATTGTTCAACAAGCAACTGTACTGTTGCCTTATCTAATTCGTAGCCTTTCTGTTTTGCAGGTTCAGTAATTGCGATCGCCAGTTCCTCTGGCTGCATAATCGGGACTAAAAAACCCTGAGAGGAAAACAGTTGATTTAAGCGAGGATGTTGCTGAGTTTTCCCTAAAAAATCACTCCGCATCGTGATAATCACTGAAACTCTTTGAGAAGAGTCGCTTGCCGCACAAAGCAAATTCTCTACAAAAGCAGAGCGCACCTGCTCATCATTGCAGAGGGTGTAAGTGTAAAGTTCCTCAAATTGATCTACCAATACAATCAACGGTGCAAAAGCGATATCAGGCAAAACATTGGCAATACGGCGCAGCCCGTCAAATTCTTGCTTTTCGTTAAGTTCAAGTAATTCTTGTTTAAATTCCCTTGTCTTAGCAACGGGAGTTTCATCCTTAGTAGCGATCCGAGCTAACACCGTAGCTAAAGCTTCAAGGGGGTCATTACCTGGAGTCAATACTACTACGCGCCCCCGATCCTTTCCGGGTAAAGGTTGCTTACCTAAAGCTGGAATTAACCCTGCCCTTGCTAATGAGGATTTACCCGATCCTGATGGCCCATAAATCGGCAATACTCGAATTTTAGTGCGATCGCCATACAACTCCTGAAAACGTGACCACAGTTTGTTAATCTCGATATCTCTGCCAAAAAAGCGATCGCCGTCCATTTCCCAAAACGGCTTTAGTCCTTGATAGGGGTTTTCTCCCAATTCAACGGAATCGGTAGCAGTTTCTATTGTTTTAGGTAGCGTTTGAGTTTGAGACTGATGAATAATGAGTTGCCCCAGTGCAAAACCACCTATCATCTGGGCGATTACCTGTCCCTGATTGTTGTCTGTATCTTGCCTAATCTGGGTAATAGGTTCAGGGGTGGAAGCTGATTCGGAATCTGGAGAAATTGTCATAATGCGATCGCTTTCAATTTAGAAGTTCACACCACCCTGAATATTCCCGTCAATCCTGCCGACTGCTTTACCGCCCGTCATCTGACCTATCGTCTGTCCTTCGTTATTCTCGACAGTCTGGGTAATTTGTGTTCCACTAGCAGCAACCGATCCTTCCTGCATGATTTGGGCGATCGCCTCTACTAAATCAGGGTTTTCTTTCAGCAAAGTTTCTAATTCTTCCTGAAATACCGCTTGGCGAGGCTTACTATCCGGCTTTGCTGCTACCTGTTCAGCCGCAACTTTGGCATCTTCCTTAGCTTCAACTTTGGGGTGTAGCTTGTCCCAAATTTTTTTCGCCTTATTCCAACCTTCCTCCCCCAATTTAGCGCCCGCAGTTTCGGCTGACTTCTCACCGAACTTGAGCAAAAAGGGGAGAAAAGGAGTGATAAAAGGAGCGATCGAAGTCGTTAGCGTGATGGCATCCATAAGTTTTAACCAAAGGTAATTTTAGAATCTTATACACCTGCCCTTAAGCATATTCCTGAAAAATCATATTTAACAACCGCAAAAGTTCTAGGTACGGCTGTATTTACGGGTAGCAATCATCGCTGCTGACTCTTGCATAAATCCTGTTGATTAAAGCTTCTGCAACAAATTAACACCATGAGTATCAGTCCCACAAGTATTAAACAAACCCCAATCCTTAGCAAGCTCTTTAACTAACATAGTTTGCTGAGGACTCGGACACCAAGGAATAGGATTACCATAAGCATAAAAAGTCTCTACCCCATCAATTCCAAAACTTGCCGCCTCTGGAATTAACTTATTAGGTGAAAGCCGATAGCGACAAGGATGAGCCAACACTGCTAAACCTCCAGCCTGATGAATCGCATCAATTACATTTTCCGCCAGATAAGCATCTCCAATCGCAGTTTTACCATGCAAATAAGGCTGTAAACTAGAATGTCCTGGCTCAAAAGCATAGCCGAGAATATGTACTTCAATATTCAACAAATTTGCACTAATTTCTATGCCAGTCCACAGATTAGGCGTTATTAATTTACTCTCAGAATCATTTAATATCCAACGCTCCAACCAAATCTGAGCTTGAAAATAGCCATTTGTACTATGATGATCGGTAATAGCTAACCCCTTCAAACCGATCGCGATCGCAGACTCCATCAACTCATCTGGCCGTAGCTGCCCATCAGAACAAACAGTGTGCAGATGAAAATTGTAAGAACCCGGACAGCTATCAGCATCAAGACCTTGAAAAACTTCCTTGAGCGCAAGCACCGTAGGAGTCCTCGGCCTTTCTAAATTTAAACCCGGAGCCAGATTGACAGTCATACCGTCACCACTAATATTAACCTTGTCTAATATATCGAATTTCTTTTGGCGCAGTAGTAGGAAATGGGGCGGGGAAATCCCGCCCTCGCCTGGGGGGGTTAAACAAAGTGTCTAGACTCATTTGGCGTTACCCACATTTGCAGGAGTAGTGCTATTACGGCACTGCGAAGCCATATCCAGTAACCCTGCCCACCGTTTTTGCACTTGTTTGAGAGTACATTTAAGAGCAGATGCGATCGCCTTATCGCTCTCTTGATTCCGCTTCAATTCCAGCAGTTGTAGCTGTTCTTCTGAAAGCGTTGCCTTAAAAGCTTCCCACTGTACCGAAGTCATACCCAACTTTTGATCCAAATCAGCACCCAACCATTGGTGTACCAGTTTCCAGTTTTGGGTACGAGCAAACTTTTCCACATGGTACTTGAAACGTTGTTGTAGATAGTCCCGTTGGCGGGGAGAAAGACCCAGAATCCGGTCAATGTCGGAAGCTGAGAGGTCTTGGAGTTTCAAAGTCAGATAGTCAATACACTCCGACTGACCTTGAGATTGCAAATATTCTATCAACTCCGAGACCACGCGATCGCGCAACACCGCCTCCGCCGGATCGACAGACTCAGAAACCATCTGTTCCCTTACCTGCTGCATCGCTGCTGAGCGACTGTGAGCTTCCGCTTCTTCGCCCTTACCCGATTCTACGGCCATTTCAATATCCAAAGCAGTTTCGGGAGGTTGGCCCTTAGCAAAACCCTGAGCCCGAAGTACAATCAATCTTTGGCGAGAACGTCCCGGCAAACCAATTTGACGTTTGGCATATTGTTCCGTGAATGCCATATACTCCGCTAATTCTAATTGAGTACGCGGTGTATAGTCAGCCGCCATTTGGTGTTCCCGACGAAAAGCTCTCAGAGCTTCGATGTAAAATCCTTGCAGGAAATCTTCAATCATGTTGTAACGAGCTTGGAAATTTAAGTTAGCTCGAAAAGACGCAACATGACGGTAAATCATTGCCGCTAGATGAGAATGTAGCTCAACGCGACCCTGTTTGGAACCCAAGCGGTAGTATTCCAAGCACTTTTGCAAACGGTGACGGGCTAAGGTAAGCTGCCAAGATTGAACATCACCAGAAATTTGGATGCGATCGCTCTTTTGACAAATCCGTTCCACTTCTAAAGCGATTCGCATTGCCACCGTTTGAGCGCTTCTGGTCGTTGATTTCAGTGCTGCTTGCAATTCCTTGAGCATGAAATCCGCCAGAGTAATCGTATCAAAGCCTAGCTCAGAACTCTTTTCAGCGGCATTCAAATTAGTAGAGCGTACAGGAGCAGCCTCTTCAACAGTTGTCAGCATGGGAGCGATCGGAGAATTGTTAGTGGCGGGGGAGTTAGCAAACTTGACAGACATGGTTTTACCTCTGGTAATGCACTGAACGACTGCGTGGAAAGGGTAGAAGATATAGAGGGTGAATGGCTGGTTTCCTTTGGGTTTGAATCCGCTTGCCTGATTCAACTCTCTACACTTTGAATGTTAGGGAGGTAGAGAGGATAAGAGTGACCCTAGTGTTCCACTCTCTCAGGCAACTACATTTTGCTGATTACCGTTACCTGGAATGTCACCACTCTCAAGTTATGTTTCATTGCCTTAAACCCTTACTGCCTAAGCAATTTGAGCGATACCAGAGGTGTAGTAACCCCCTTGTCAAGTGTGGGTTGCTATACTCCCATAGAGTAGACGATCTGCTAACTGGTTCCCTAGAAGGATGCGGAAAGGGGGGAGATGGGGGGATGGGAAGATGAGGGAGATGGGGAGGATGGGGAAGGTGGGGAAGGTGGGGAGGATGGGGAGGATGGGGAAGGTGGGGAAGGTGGGGGGATGAGGGAAATCGGAAAAATATGGCTTTGTTGTTTTTGCTTCTTCGTTGTTCTCTCTACTACTTCCGCTACAAATTTGAACGATCGCCATTAAGCCATTAAGTAGATGAGTAGGAAAATACATTAAGTCTGTCATTGCGAGTGAAACGAAGCAATCGCAGGGGCGATCGCAAATAAACATTCTGTTACACAGCCAGGTTTATTTGTGTCTACCTACTTACCATCGTCCCGACAGTTTTAACTCACTACACCGACCAGTCCCAAATTCCCAATCCCAAATTCCCAATCCTAAATTCCCCAATCTCTTGCCAAAAACAGTTAAGTCATTTACAATGGAAGGTCTGGTATCCCCACCCAAACATATTTCCCCCAAAATCCCATCCCTGCCAAGGGGAAGGGTATTTCAGTGCGGATTCCATTTAAAGTAGAAACTAGCGACAAAGCTAAACGAGCCCTAACTCATGCCCACTATTCAGCAACTTATTCGCTCTGCACGAGAAGAAACGCAGAAAAAGACTAAATCCCCAGCTCTCAAGAGTTGCCCTCAGCGTCGTGGGGTCTGTACAAGAGTTTACACGACCACACCCAAAAAACCAAACTCAGCACTACGAAAGGTAGCGCGGGTGCGCCTAACCTCTGGTTTTGAAGTAACAGCCTACATTCCAGGCATTGGTCACAACCTCCAAGAACACTCAGTAGTGATGATTAGAGGCGGTCGGGTCAAAGACTTACCGGGAGTGAGATACCACATTATTCGTGGAACTTTAGACACCGCCGGAGTAAAAGACCGCAAACAAGGGCGTTCCAAATACGGAGCCAAACGTCCCAAAGCTGGCGCTGCCAAAAAATAAGAATCTAACCGCGATCGCGCAGTTAAAGGCGACAACGCTTGCTGATTTAATTATTTATCAGCAAAGTGAAATAGCAACCGCCAAGGTAACTAAAAAGTTCTGAATTGCTGAAGCCATTGCTTTTATTTCCTTGTGCCTTCTGCTATATAGCCAGCCAAGTTCCTCAAAGCCTGTGGCGATCTCACGCATCTGGGCCCAATCAAAAAGCCAAAATCAAAAATCACGCATCCAAAATTAAACTATGTCTCGCCGTAGGGTTATTCAAAAACGTCCGATTCCCGCTGACTCGGTTTATAACAGCCGCCTAGTCACGATGATGGTACGCCGCATTATGCAAAGTGGGAAAAAATCAGTTGCGTCAAACATTATTTACGATGCAATGAAAACCATCCAAGAACGGACGGGGGCCGATCCTTTGGATCTGTTTGAAAAAGCTGTCAAAAATGCAACACCTCTAGTAGAAGTGAAAGCGCGGCGGGTAGGCGGCGCAACCTACCAAGTCCCAATGGAAGTGCGCTCTGACAGAGGCACTGCTTTGGCCTTACGTTGGTTGATCCGGTTTGCACGGGCTAGAGCTGGTCGCTCCATGTCGATTAAGCTAGCGAATGAATTGATGGATGCCGCCAATGAAACGGGCAGTGCCATTCGTAAGCGCGAAGAAACCCACCGGATGGCAGAAGCAAACAAAGCTTTTGCCCACTATCGGTACTAATTTTAGAGACTGGGGATGCTGGCAAGAGAGGAATAAAGCTTATCTGTAGCCATCTCTCAAAACTCCCAACTCTTCCCCAGTTGCCTTGGGCTTTTAGCAAATGTTTGTGTGAACAAATCTTGCAAAAAATATTAAAATGTAACAGTAAACTCCATGTACGAGTCAGCCAGCTCGGTTGTTATGACTCGATATTATGTAGTATTATTGTAATATAACAGCAACACAAACTAAAGGAGGTAGCTGTGGCACGTTCCGTCCCGCTTGAGAGAACACGCAATATTGGTATTGCCGCCCACATTGATGCGGGCAAAACAACAACGACTGAAAGAATCCTGTTTTATTCCGGCGTGGTTCACAAGATGGGTGAAGTCCACGAGGGAACAGCAGTTACCGACTGGATGGCTCAAGAGCGGGAGCGTGGAATCACCATTACTGCCGCTGCCATTACTACCAGTTGGAAAGATTACAAGATTAATATCATTGATACTCCGGGTCACGTAGACTTCACAATTGAAGTTGAGCGATCGATGCGGGTATTGGATGGAGTAATCGCCGTATTTTGTTCAGTCGGCGGAGTCCAGCCCCAATCTGAGACAGTCTGGAGACAAGCCGATCGCTATAAAGTACCTCGGATTGTATTCGTAAACAAGATGGATCGCACGGGTGCGAACTTCTATAAAGTTTACGCTCAGATTTGCGATCGCATGAGAGCCAACGCCGTCCCCATCCAGATCCCCATCGGTAGCGAAAGCGAATTTAAAGGGATTGTCGATTTGGTAAAGATGAAAGCCTACATCTACACCACCGACCTCGGCACCGACGTTGAAGAAACCGAAATCCCTGAAGACCTCCAAGAGTTAGCCCAAGAGTATCGCACCAAATTAGTCGAATCGGCGGCAGAAACCTCCGACGACCTAATGGAAAAATACTTTGAAGGGCAAGAACTCACAGAAGCAGAAATCATGTCTGCCCTGCGGAAAGGCACGATCGCAGGTACGATCGTCCCCATGCTATGCGGTTCCGCCTTCAAAAACAAAGGCGTGCAGCTCTTGCTAGATGCAGTGATCGACTACCTACCCTCCCCCTTAGAAGTTCCCCCAATTCAGGGAACCTTGCCCAACGGCGATACAGCCGAACGGGGAGCCGATGACAATGCGGCAATGTCCGCCTTGGCATTCAAAATCATGGCAGACCCCTACGGCCGTCTGACCTTCGTGCGAGTTTACTCCGGAATCCTCAAAAAAGGCAGCTACGTGATGAACTCCACTAAGGACAAAAAAGAGCGGATTTCTCGCTTAATCGTCCTTAAAGCCGACGATCGCATCGAAGTAGACGAACTTCGAGCCGGCGACTTAGGAGCAGCCTTGGGTCTCAAAGACACCTTTACCGGCGACACGCTCTGCGATGACACCGCTCCCATTGTTCTGGAGTCGTTGTTCATCCCCGAACCCGTGATTTCCGTAGCGGTCGAACCCAAAACCAAAGCCGACATGGAGAAACTCTCCAAAGCTCTGCAATCTCTCTCCGAGGAAGATCCTACCTTCCGAGTCAGAGTTGACCACGAAACCAACCAGACAGTCATCGCCGGTATGGGCGAACTGCACCTGGAAATTCTGGTTGACCGGATGCTGCGAGAGTTCAAAGTCGAAGCCAACGTCGGCGCACCCCAGGTAGCCTACCGCGAAACCATTCGCAAAGCCGTCCGCGCTGAAGGCAAATTCATCCGTCAAAGCGGCGGTAAAGGTCAGTACGGCCACGTCGTCATCGAACTGGAACCTGGGGAACCAGGAACCGGCTTTGAATTCGTCTCCAAAATTGTTGGTGGCGCTGTACCCAAAGAGTACATCGGCCCCGCAGAACAAGGGATGAAAGAAGCTTGCGAATCCGGCATTGTCGCTGGCTATCCAGTGATCGACCTTAAAGCCACGATGGTAGATGGGTCTTACCACGATGTAGACTCCTCCGAAATGGCATTTAAGATCGCCGGCTCAATGGCCATCAAAGAAGCCGTGATGAAAGCAACGCCCGTGCTGCTAGAGCCTATGATGAAAGTAGAGGTCGAAGTGCCCGAAGATTATATCGGGAACATCATCGGCGACCTCAACTCTCGCCGGGGTCAGATTGAAGGTCAAGAGACGGAACAAGGACTTGCCAAAGTTGCGGCCAAAGTTCCTTTGGCACAAATGTTTGGTTATGCCACAGACATCCGCTCGAAAACCCAAGGTCGCGGGATCTTCACAATGGAATTCAGCCATTACGAAGAAGTCCCCCGCAACGTGGCTGAAGCCATCATCGCCAAGAGCAAAGGGAACTCTTAATTGTTAGTGGTTAGGAGTTAGTAGTTAGTTGCCAACTCAAAGCAACTAACTACTAACCACTAACAATTAACTAATGACAACTAATTGTTAGTGGTAGGGTTAAGGGTTAGTAGTTAGTTGTAAACTTAAAACAACTAACTACTAACAACTAACAAGTAACTACTAACAACTAATAACTGACAAAGGAACAGAATCAAGAATGGCACGCGCAAAATTTGAACGGACGAAACCCCACGTAAATATCGGCACTATCGGTCACGTCGATCACGGCAAAACAACTTTAACCGCCGCAATTACGATGACCCTATCTGCCCTTGGTCAGGCTAAGGCTAGGAAGTATGATGAAATCGACGCTGCGCCTGAAGAAAAAGCGCGGGGTATTACGATTAACACAGCTCACGTCGAATATGAGACGGAACAACGGCACTACGCTCACGTAGACTGTCCCGGTCACGCTGACTATGTGAAAAACATGATCACTGGTGCTGCTCAAATGGACGGCGGTATCCTCGTGGTATCAGCAGCAGATGGCCCCATGCCTCAAACCCGCGAACACATCCTACTTGCCAAGCAAGTTGGGGTTCCTAGTCTGGTTGTCTTCTTGAATAAAGAAGACATGGTAGACGACGCAGAACTACTGGAACTGGTGGAACTGGAAGTTCGCGAACTCCTGAGTTCTTATGATTTTCCCGGCGATGATATCCCCATTGTGACTGGTTCGGGATTGAAGGCTCTCGAAGCGATGACTGCTAATCCCAAGATCAAGAAAGGCGAGAATGAGTGGATCGATAAGATCTACAAGCTGATGGAAGAAGTAGACGCTTACATTCCCACCCCAGAACGCGAAATTGACAAGCCCTTCCTGATGGCAGTTGAAGACGTATTCTCGATTACTGGTCGGGGTACGGTGGCTACTGGCCGGATCGAACGCGGAAAAATTAAAGTTGGCGAAACTGTGGAATTAGTGGGTATTAAGGATACTCGCAGCACTACCGTAACTGGTGTGGAAATGTTCACCAAGTCTCTGGAAGAAGGTCTGGCTGGCGACAACGTGGGTCTGCTGCTTCGGGGGATTGAAAAGAAGGATATTGAACGGGGCATGGTAATTGCTAAGCCCAAATCGATTACTCCTCATACTCAGTTTGAATCTGAAGTTTATATCCTTAAGAAGGAAGAAGGCGGCCGACACACGCCGTTTTTCTCCGGCTACCGCCCTCAGTTCTACGTCCGCACGACGGATGTAACTGGTACGATCAATCAGTTCACCAGTGATGATGGTAGCGAAGCTGAAATGGTGATGCCGGGAGACCGCATCAAAATGACAGTGGAACTGATCAACCCGATCGCTATTGAACAAGGGATGCGTTTCGCTATTCGCGAAGGTGGCCGCACTGTAGGTGCTGGCGTTGTCTCCAAAATCCTCAAGTAGGACTCCGCTAAAATTAGGTGGAGCAGAAAAGCTGCAAAATGTCAATAAGCTTTTCTGCTCTTCTAATTTGTAGTTAACAGTTAACAGTTAACAGTTAACGGTTAACAATAAAAAAACAACTGAACCTAGAAAACTAAAGAAAATCAAATGGCAACTATCCAACAACAAAAAATCCGCATTCGCCTCAAAGCCTTCGATCGCCGTATTCTTGACGCATCTTGCGAGAAGATTGTAGATACAGCAAACCGGACTGCGGCAACTGCGATCGGCCCGATTCCCTTACCTACGAAACGGCGGATATTCTGTTTGCTGCGATCGCCCCACGTTGATAAAGATTCACGGGAACACTTCGAGACTCGTACTCATCGCCGCATTATCGACATTCATCAGCCTTCCGCTAAAACTATTGATGCTTTGATGAAACTGGACTTGCCAGCCGGTGTGGATATTGAAGTGAAACTTTAGATTAGTTTCCGGCAATTTGTAAGGGCGAAGTGTTTGCATCAGGGAAATTCTGTTTTTACAGAGATTCGGGGGCAAATAGTTCGCCTTTACACATAAAATAAACATAATATTAGAGATAATATTAGACATAATTATTAATCTCAATTATTAATCTCAATTCCAGAGATCCAAAATCCATGTGCCAACTGCTAGGAATGAACTGCAATGTGCCAACGGATATTTGCTTTTCTTTTGAGGGCTTTTCCGCAAGAGGCGGCAAAACAGATATTCACGCTGACGGTTGGGGCATTGCCTTTTTTGAGGGTTTGGGATGCCGTCTGTTTTTAGAAGCTCAACCTTCCGTCAGTTCTGCTGTAGCCAAATTGTTGCGGGGCTATCCTATCCATTCTACTAATGTAATTGCCCACATCCGTAAAGCTACTCAAGGTGAAATTACTCTAGAAAACTGTCATCCTTTTCAGCGGGAACTGTGGGGTCGCTATTGGGTATTTGCTCATAACGGTAATTTGCCCGAATTTGAGCCGGAAAATGCAGGTTTTTATCAAGCAGTCGGTCAAACTGACAGTGAAAAAGCATTTTGTTTGATACTAGAAACTTTGCGGCAACACTTTCCTCAAAGTAAACCTCCATTAGAAGAACTTTATTCAGTTCTCGCAGATATTAGTAAAATTCTGGCAGCAAAAGGTGTATTTAACTATTTGTTTTCGGATGGAGAACACTTATTTGCACATTGCTCAACGCTGCTAACTTATATTGTGCGTCAAGCACCTTTTGGTACTGCTCATTTAGTTGACGAAGACTTAACTTTAGATTTTCGAGAGTTAACGGGGGAAAGCGATCGCGTGGCTGTAATTGCTACTGTTCCGCTTACTGATAACGAAGTTTGGACGCAGATGCAGCCGGGGGAAATGTTAGTATTTCAGGATGGGTTGCCACTCAAATTTTAAGGCAAGCAAGTAGGCTGTGGGTAAAAACTTCAATTTGTGGTACTAAACGGCGAAAGTATTTAGAGGAAAATATCGGTGCTTCCCGTTAGATTTTGCTTCTTCCTTCTGCCTTCGGCTATGTTGAAACACGAGAATGGATTTTTGAATTGAGAAAAAGCTCTTGGGAGTCTTGCCGTGTTTCGACCCCAAGAGCTTTTTCTTTTGATTTAGAAACTTAAACCTACTCCTCACACAAATCAATCATCCGTCAAAAGAGCATAAATGTCTATACCTCTAAAGGCATACTTGGTTAAAAATTACTCTTGCCCACTCTCTCTAAACGCGACTTAGAACCCTCTGGAGTTGAAGTTCCAACGGCTCATCCCGGCGAATCTCCAAACCTGGAAAATCGTACTTTCCGAGGATTTTTTCCCCTTTCAACACCTCTTCTGGCGACCATAGCAGCCATCGGCTACCAGGGGGAAGACTGCTCAAACTCCCTGGATTTTGACTCAGCCAGATTAAAGGAACCCTCGGCAAATCAAAAGCCACATCTTCACCCGCATTCACTGCTGCCAAAGCTTCCAACACCCCTCTACTGCTACTAACTTCCCCCGTCCCCGCCGTCCAGAGCTTGACGTTAAGCTGGCGCTTGCTAGCATAGAAATACAGGGATGCAGCCGCAATGACTGCTTGTTCAAAATCTGAATGTTGCCAAGTAGCAGCGCTGTCTAAGGTGATAGTAATTTCCTGGCTACCTGTAGAGATTTCTAACTCCCGCACTCTGAACTCTCCGTAACGCGCGCTGGTTCGCCAGTGAATCAAACGGGTCGGGTCTCCATGTCGGTAGGGTCTCAGTGTGCGGGTAATACCCTCTGTAGCCATTTGCGATCGCTTACTCTCGTAAAATTGCGGACTTTCTTGTTGACCCATGCGATCCACCAGAGGACAGGTGGTCAAGGGCAAAACTGTAGGATATACAATTGCCACAGCCTTAGCACTCCGGCTGCGGCGACACCAAAATAACCCCAAAGGCGCTGCTGTTCTCAGTTCTACTTCATTCCACCGATAGACTCCCCGTTGCTGTGTAGGATGATAGTATGTGTCTAAGTAAATACCCTGAGAAGGTATGACTTCAATGGCATGGGGTGTGGGTTGTCCGAGTACAAAGGGTAGAATATCTAGGACTTGCAACAGGGTTTTGGGTTGGTCGGCGGGGTTTTCGATTTCTAATTCGATCGTTAGTTGGTCGCCAACGCTGACTGGCTGAATTGGTCGGCGGCGGACTTGCAGGGGTTGAAGCGATCGCGCAGGCAATACAGCAGCCATCCCTAGCATTGCCAAAATCACGCCGCTGATGACATATAACCATCCTGCCATCGTATTCGATGCAGCTCCAAAAAAGAATAAGGCTAGCGAGCCTAGCAGCCAACCCGCGTAGGCAGGGGCAACCCAGTGAGTTTCTAGCCAGTAGGTGATTTGATGACCGGTTCTGATAACAGGAGTATTCATTTCTAAGCGCTAATTGCTAATTGGGGATTGCTAATAGTTAATTGTAAATTCTTCTGAATCGTTAGCCGTTAATTAGTCTTTAGTAATTAGCCAGTTTTTAGCAATTAATACTGTTTTACCGCAGGAGACAAAGAAATGAACCAATTAAATAATGCTACGCCCGTTCGAGCTGAAGCTCATGGCCGCAGGGCACACCTGCCCCCACCCCCACCACCCCCGATGCCATCGGGGGTACAAGCTGCTCGTCACCATGAAGATGTACCCGATACTTCTATTGAGCAAATGGTGAAAGCTGCTCATGGTAGCAAAGCTTCTGACATTCACATTCGAGTTGGCCAAGTTCCCCGATTTCGGATTCGCGGTGAGATGGTAGTACCTGGAAATCAGGTGATGACTACACCAGAAATTTTTGAACATTATTTGGCAGAAATTCTTACACCCTCCCAACGCAGGCAATTTGCAGAAACGAAAGAGTTAGATACGGCGATTTTTTACCCCGGTTTGGTGAGGTGTCGGGTAAATTGTTTTGATTCTTTAAGTGGTGGTGCTATAGTATTGCGTCTGATCAATTTGAATATTCCTTCAATTGATGAGTTGGGGTTGCCGCCAGTTCTGAAAAATATTATCTGTCGCAAGCAAGGATTAATCTTGATTACAGGGCCGACGGGTTCGGGTAAATCTACGACCTTGGCGGCGATGATCGACCACCTGAATGCAACAGAATCGAAGCACGTAGTTACAATTGAAGACCCGATTGAATACATTCACCCTTCTAAAAAGTGTTTAGTTAGTCAGCGGGAAGTTGGTTTACATACTCATGAGTTTGAACAGGCTTTGCGGGCAGTTTTGCGCGAAGATCCAGATGTAATCTTGATCGGGGAAATGCGCGATCGCGTTACTATTAATACAGCTTTGCAGGCAGCTCAAACTGGACACTTAGTGTTAGGTACTCTCCACACTCGCAGCGCTATCAATTCTGTGAATCGGTTGTTAAACCTTTACCCACCTGATGAACAGGAGGCGATGCGAATTCAGGTTTGTGACTCGTTAGTGGCGGTAGTTGCTCAACTATTACTTCCGACTGTGGATAATCGCCGGGTGGCAGTTCACGACATTTTGGTGAATACGCCTGCTATGCACGATTATCTGATGAAAGGTGACGATGAAAACGCATTTAGATTGATGGAAACTGACACTTACGAAGGGATGCAAATTATCAATCAGGTGCTCTATGCGTTGGTGCTGGAAGGGAGAATTACAATTGAGGAAGCAGAAAAAGCTTCGCCGGAAGCAAGCGATTTAGATCGGCGCTTGCGGACGGGAGGTTATGATGCAAATTCTGCTCGCGAGTTTAAAGGTAGAGACAAGGCTCCGTCTTACAGGTAATTGTTAACTGTTAACGGTTAACGGTTAACTGTTTTGATTTGGGGTTCTCGCATAAGCGATCTCAAATCCGGGTTTGATATCTCCTCGATCGTTTGGCGATTGAAATCGCTACTACACAAACAAAGTCCGCCTGCGCGGACTAAAGAATAAAGGGGGTATTTAAGCCGGATTGGTATGATATCAAATTCGGTTTATTACCCGTTTGATCTTATAGTCCGCGTCGGCGGACTTTGTTTGTATAGCCGCGATTTCTAATCGCCAGGACTTATATAGTTTTCAACGCCGATTTTGTATGAGAACCCTTTGCTGGTAAAATAGACAAGGTAGAATTGTACCAAATTTACCTGTAACTTGTGAGCCGACAGTTGTAAAATGAGACAAACTTCTCTGAATGCGAGCGCGATCGCTATTTTCGCGGTGACAATTTCCACTTTGTTGGGCCCAGCGTTAAATTTACCGCAAGCAGTACCCGCGATCGCCACTTTTTGCCTGTTAGGGTTAGCTGCATTCGATACTTTCCAATGGCAAGGTCAAGGCAGTGCTATTTTATCAGATGTGTTGGCGGGAAGTTCTGACGATCGGCGCGATCGCATTCTCCGCCATGAAGCCGGACATTTCCTAGTCGCCTATTTATTAGAAATTCCCGTCAGCGGCTACGCACTTAACGCTTGGGAAGCTTTTAAACAAGGTCAAACAGCACAAGGCGGGGTTAGATTTGAAGACCAAGAATTAGCATCACAAATGCAAAAAGGTGCATTTTCCGTTCAACTTTTAGATCGATACTGTACCGTTTGGATGGCCGGAATTGCTGCTGAAAATTTAGTTTATGGCAATGCTGAGGGAGGAGCGGAAGATCGCAATAAAATTAGACTGATTTTATCACAATTGCGCCGTCCTGCGTCTGAATTTAAGCAAAAAGAAAATCGGGCATTATTGCAAGCTCGCAATCTTATAGAAAATCATAAACTAGCTTATGAAGCTCTAGTTGAGGCCATGAAAAAGCGAGAACCTGTTGCTGAATGTTATCGAGCGATACAGCAAAACTTGTAAATACACTGAATTCAGTAAATCTTACCTATAACTGAATTATAGATCGCATCTTGTACCATTCTCAAAAGCTTGTAAGGAAAGAGTTGCTAATACCTTTAAACAGTAAACTAAAGACTAAAAAAGCTGTACTCGCACCACAGCCCTTGAGCTTTTTATTGACAAAAATGTAAAATCAATATATTATCAATTGGCAAATTCAAATCTAGAAATTAATATTAGGGTGAATCGCAAGCTATACTCCTAACTACGCAGGCTCCACCTGCTTAACAAATCCTTGCCAAATTTTATGAGCAATACCCACCTTCCTCTCCGTCCGATCAGCAATCTAGAACCGAAAAAACTCAGTTTTGCTACCAAATTAGCTTATGGTGCAGGCGACATGGGCCCCGCAATCACTGCAAATATCCTAGTATTTTTCCTGCTGTTTTTCTTCACAAATGTTGCTGGTTTGCCTGCGGGGTTGGCAAGCAACATTCTCCTAATTGGCAAGGTTTGGGATGCTGTGAATGACCCAATTGTAGGCGTATTAAGCGATCGCACAAATCACCCTTGGGGCCGTCGCTACCCTTGGATGATATTCGGTGCAATTCCCTTCGGTATCTTCTTCTTCTTACAGTGGATTGTTCCCAGTACAAATCATACAGTTCTGTTTTGGTACTATGTGATTATCGCCATCCTTTTTAACACCGCTTATACTGCCGTTAACCTCCCCTACACGGCCCTTACTCCAGAACTAACAAAAGACTACAACGAACGCACTAGCCTGAATAGTTTTCGATTTGCTTTCTCCATTGGGGGGAGCATTCTCTCATTAATCTTAGCACAAGTTATCTTTGCGGCAGTTAAAAACGATCCGATTAAACAATACATAATTTTGGGTGCAGTCTGTACAGTTATCTCAGTATTGCCAATATTCTGGTGTGTTTTAGGAACACGCAATCATGTTGCCTCTCAGCAGGAAAGCCAAGAAGAAGCAGATCGTTCGGCCTCATTGCCACTAGCAGAACAGTTGCGAATTGCATTTAGCAATCGACCGTTTTTGTATGTAATTGGGATTTATCTATGTTCCTGGTTAGCAGTGCAGTTGACCGCTTCTATTCTGCCTTACTTTGTGGTTAATTGGATGCAAATGCCAGACCACGTTTTTACCCAAGCTGCGATCGCAGTTCAAGGTACTGCTTTAGCCATGTTATTTGTCTGGAGTGAAGTCAGTCGGCGATATGGTAAAAAAGCCGTTTACTTTATGGGAATGAGTTTGTGGATTATCGCACAAGCTGGACTCTTTTTCTTGCAACCTGGACAAATTTGGCAAATGTATGTACTCGCAATTATGGCTGGCGTTGGAGTTTCTACTGCCTATTTAGTACCTTGGTCGATGATACCAGATGTGATTGAACTCGACGAACTGCAAACTGGGGAGCGACGAGAAGGTGTTTTTTATTCATTTATGGTGTTGTTGCAAAAAATCGGATTAGCGTTGGGTTTATGGTTAGTAGGACAATCTTTACAAGTAGCAGGATTTATAGCGACTGTTCCGGGACAACCAGCGCCAGTGCAACCTGCTTCTGCACTTTTTGCTATTCGCGTATCCATTGGCCCCTTGCCAACTATTGCCTTAATTGGTGGTTTAGTTCTAGCTTATTTCTATCCGATTACGAAAGAAGTTCATGCAGAAATATTATTGAAGCTTAAAGAGCGACAAGCTGAACATGATTAGTTGTTAGTTGTTAGTTGTTAGTTGTTAGTTGTTAGTTGTTAGTTGTTAGTTGTGTTAGTTGTTAGTTGTTAGTTGTTAGTTGTTAGTTGTTACTTGTTACTTGTTACTTGTTATATCAAGTCCGGTTAAATACTTGTCATTGCGAGCGAAGCGAAGCAATCGCAGAGACTAGGCGATTGCTTCGCTTCGCTCGCAATGACAGATCGTAAATTTGCCGGACTATATTAGTTGTTCTTTGTTCTTTGTTAACTGTTAACTGCCACTAAATCAGCAATTACCAATTACCAATTACCAATTACCAATTACCAATTACCCTTCCTGCAAATCAGATAACTGTACAGTAAAAGTTGTCCAACCACCGCCACTAGCTACCTGAATTTTTCCGCCTAATTGTTCCACAAGTTTTTGCACTAAAGCTAAACCTAAACCCGTCCCCCCTTGCTTCCAAGGATCGGCATTGGGAACCCGATAAAACTTTTCAAAGATGTGAGGTAACTCCTCCGTAGGAATTTCTGATTGATTGCCAACAGTGAAATAAATTTGGGAACTGCCAATTGAAGAATGAGAACTAGGAGTGGGTGAAGAATTGGTTTCGACTGTTCTATTTTTATGCTTTTCCCTTCCTTTATTCCCTATTTTTGCTGTCTCATTTCCATTCTCTCGTTTGCAATTAACTCTCAGAGTAACTTCACCACCGTTAGGCGTATATTTGCAAGCATTATTGAGCAATTCTGCTAAAATCCGAGCCAGACTAGCACGGTTTGAAGTGATGGTAGGTAACTTGCGATCGCATTCAACTTGCAATATTTGCTGGCGATTTTGGGCTCTAGCTCTAAATGGTTCAATTATAGCAGGCAGCCAAGTTTGCAAATTAACTGATTCCAAAGCAATAGGATAAGCTGCTGCTTCCAAACGTTGCAAATCCAACAGAGCATTAATCAAATCTGTTTCTCTAGTACATTCCGCTTCCAGAATCCCTAAATAAATTTGTCGCCGCTCTGGTGTTGGAGAAATTTTTAACATATGAATCGCCATTTTCATATTTGCTAAAGGCGTTCGCAGTTCGTGGGAAACTGTACTGAGAAAGTCATCTTTAAGGATATTTAGTTGCTGAAGTTCTTGGACTTTCTGTTGTAATTCTGCCGTGCGTTCTTGGACTTGGCGTTCGAGATCGGTATTCAGATTTTGCACTTGTTCGTAGAGTTGTGCTTGCTGAATTGCGATCGCTACTTGAGTCGCTAATTGTAAGAGTAAATCAACTTCCGAAGGCTCCCACTGACGTGACTCTGCACACTGGTGGACGCACATCATTCCCCACAAATTACCATCTTGCAATATGGGAACAACAATCAGTGCTTTAATTTCCGCTTGTCTAAAACGTGCAAATTGCTCTGGAGACAGATTAGCTTTATCAATATCAGAAATCGCATATTTTTCTTGCTCAAATGCCTTATTGCATTCTTTCCAAATACTTTCGGGAACGAGATCTCCTAACATAGAAGGCCAATTAGAGGCGACTGATTCTGCTACGACAATGCCAATATCTCCAGGCTCTAAGCGGATGATCGTCCCGCGATCGGCTTGCAGCACTAGACGAACTTCTGCAACGGTGGCGTTGATAATTTCGTCGAGATTTAGAGATTGATGAATCCGCAGAGCAATCTTAGTTAAAAGGCGATCGCGTTGCAGTTGTGAGTGCAGTTTTGCTGTCCGTTCCCGCACTTCTTCTTCTAGTTTGGCGTTACGGCTTTGTAGGAGTTCTAGTTTTTCAGCTTGTAGTTGATATACTGACTGCTGCAATTGCTTGACAGCACGATACATTTCTGTCGGATCGAGCACTTGTAGCAAGCTAGTTTGGGTGATCAAACCCAAGAGTTCTCCTCGGCTGCCGCAGACAACTAATCGCTGCGCTTGTTGCTGCTGCATTTCTTTGTGAGCCACCCATAAGGAATCAGAAGGTTTTAAACTAGATGGGGAACTTCTCATCACCGTAGAAGCTGGTAAATTCTCAAAATCTAGTTCTAAAAACTGAGCCTGCACGAGATCGTATTCGGTGATAATTCCGCGCGGTTTTTGAAAGGAATAATAACAAATGGAGGTGCGATTATCCTTGGGCTTCTCCATTTTTAATTTTTTACTTTGGGTAATAACCAGGCAACTAGCCTGATGATCTGACATTAGTTGGGCTATACTCAACAGTGAAGCTTCTTGGGGTGCAGATATGGGCATAGTCATCAATTCTGTCACCCGGCGTAATTTCAGAATATTGGAGGGTTGCAGCACTTGACGAATCATTTCCTTGGTGAGTACGCCAACTAAGCGAGTCTCACTATCTACAATGGGTAAGTAGCGAATCCGGTGCTGGCGAAATAAGGATAAGGCAGTGAACACATCTTGGTCAGCGGATTCGGTGAGGGTAATAGAAGCTGGCGACATGACTTCGGCAATGGGAATTTTGTGTAGAGGGACTCCGGTGCGGCTGTTAATCTTGCCTGTGGCAATCAATCGGACAATATCGCCTTCGGTTAATATACCTAGTAGCTGCGAACCTTGATGGCTGTCGGAGGATGTTGCTCCCGCAAGCTCAGAGGCATTTTTCACTACTAGGACGCAGCGAGCGCGCACTCCTTGCCAAAGGGGAGTTTCGTCAATTGCCGTGATGTTTGAGGAGGAGTTGACTTTGGGTAGGCTGCACTTACTTTGTACTTGACCGATCAGGGCGATCGCTTCTTCCAAAGAAGTTTCGGGTGCCGCGATCAGGGGGTGACGGTCAATCGCTTGTTCAAGGGCCGATGAGTAAAGGGGCGGTTGGTGAAACTGCATAGTAAATCACAGCTAGAGCGCAGGGCATCCATTGGAGGGCGATCGCTTTCGCGACTGTTTTAGACAAGACTTACGTATTGAAGCCAAAGGGAAGGTTTTATGCTGTCTAATAACGATCCTAACTTCTGGGAACAGCGCTATCACGAAGGAACGACTCCTTGGGATTTGGGTCAAACTGCTCCCTATTTCGCTAGTTTGTTAAATTCTCCCTCAGCTCCACAACCAGGCCGCACGGCCGTTTTGGGCTGCGGTCGTGGTTACGATGCCGTGCTGTTTGCCGATCGCGGTTTTGAGGTTATTGGTTTTGATTTTGCTGCCTCTGCGATCGTAGATGCAACCTGTCTAGCTCGAGAAAGGGGTAGTAGTGCCCAATTTTTGCAGAGGGATATCTTTGAGTTGGCAGCGGAATTTCCCTCTAGTTTTGACTATATCGTGGAACACACCTGTTTTTGCGCTATTCCTGTTGAAAAACGCAGGTTTTACGTGGAATTAGTACATTCGCTTTTGCGTCCCGGTGGAGAACTAATTGGTCTATTTTTCACCCACTCCCGTCTCGGTGGCCCTCCCTTTGGAGTTACACCCGCCGAAATTCGTGAGTATTTTGAGGGGAAGTTTCAAATTCTTTCTCTGGCACCTGTAACTAATTCCGTACCAGCGCGTCAAGGAGAGGAACATTTCGCTCGTTTTCGCCGACTCTAAGTAGAACGCAGAGCGCACAAGCCTGAAGCTTGAAGACAAAATTTAGTTATCTAGAAGCGCAAAAGGTTAACGAAGAAGACCGAGGGAGTAGCTTTTCAAGCATCTAAATTTTACGTTTCAATATCTCCTCCTACTTAAACGAATTATTATCCCCTCAGAAGATTATGACTTTCCGATCTTCCTCTCTATTTTTAATTTTTAATTTTTAATTTTTAATTACCTCTACCTCCTTTTTTTATTTTTAATTTCTAATTAGCTAAGTATCGCTTAGGCGTTGCATTAACCAGTCATATCTAGATTTAGCTAATTTGTTGTCTTCTAGGGCGGGTTGATTTGGTTCTTCTATTGAACTATCCTGGAACAGGAGGTAGTCGGGATCTTGACTGAAACGGTTGACTGTGCCCCGCAGTCTAGTGGAAAGAAATTTTGTGATCGCTCGATAGAACCGTAGAGAAAAAAGTACGTCTTGTTCTAGTTTTTCGGTTAATTTCTGTCTAGAAATTGATAATATTAGGCATTCTCCAATAGCTTTAACACTGGCAGAAGGGAGGCGGCCATCTACGAAAGACATTTCACCTAAAACCTCTCCAGAGCTAATTTTGCCTATTTCTCTGTTGCCTAAAGCTGCGACTGAAACACTCAGGCTGCCGTCGAGAACGATATAGAGCGCATCTATGGGTTTGCCTTCACAGATCAGCACTGTGCCTGCTGGAATTTGCTTGCGCGTGCCGTTAGCGAGCATCCAATCTATGTCGCGATCGCTTAATTCGCCTAAGATGACTAAAACTTTGCTCATAATGTAGGAGGGGGGATGCGTGTTGTCTTTTTATAGCTTATATTTTGATAGCTTGGTAATGTAACGGCATTTTTTAAGGAATTGCTTATGAAAACCGTTCTGATTGTGGAAGATAATCCGATTAATTGGCGAGTTTTTGAGAAGATTATAACGAAGCGGGGGGCAATGCTTGCCAAGCATACGGAAGATGTGGAAGAGGTTTTACACATGGCCTCTTCTGGAGAAGCTGATATTATTCTGATGGATATTTGTCTAGCCAACAGTTATTATCAAGGCAAGCCGATTAACGGTGTTGAGATCACTAGATTGCTGAAAGCAAACGAGCAAACAGCTAAGTTGCCTGTAATTTTGGTGACAGCTCTAGGTGAGAGCGATCGCGAGCAACTTCTGGCTCAGAGCGGTGCAGATGGCTTCATTGCCAAACCCGTAGTCGATTATCAAAATTTTGTGGAGCAGATCAAAGCCAAGTTACCCCAAGAATAAAGTCAAAATATTACCATTTAGAAGAAGAATACCTTAACGCTGAGAGCAAAACGAATGCGGAGAGGCGAAGTCTGGCGAGTTACTCTTGAACCTACTGTTGGCGATCGGCTCGTTAAAAAGTCAGGACTTAAGCACCCAATCAAAGAAACCGGGTTTTTTAATAAAAAAATAGCAACCGCCATAACGGTTAGGACATTCTCCCTCCCCCAAACCATTTCTAGTATTGCATTTTCCTCCTGCCTCCTGCCTACTGCCTCCTGCCTCCTGCGTGACCCACAGATGCTCTCAAAAACCCGGTTTCTGGAGCCTGAGCGTAAGTCATAAAAGTATTCATGAGCACCCTTTGGGACGCAATCATGGAAGAAATTACCGAAGCGTTAGTTACCCTCCTCAATCTGGATTGAATAACTAGGCAACAAGGTAGAAAGCATGGTATTGATAAAGAGAATGTCGGGCGCATTCGCCTATAGCAACTACTAAGACCGTTAGGAGATTCTTAATTGCTGAAACCTTTGCTTTTATTGCCTTCTACCTTCTCTCCTAGATAACCCAGATAACTAGAGCATTCCTCTCTCTTCCTTGTGCCATAAATGATTCCGCAACAACTCACACTCAAAAACTTTCTTAGTTACCGCGATGCAACTCTCGACTTTCGAGGGCTCCACACCGCTTGTATCTGCGGCCCCAACGGTGCAGGTAAAACCTCCCTTTTAGAAGCGATCGCTTGGGCAATTTGGGGTAACTGTCGCACCGCCTCTGAAGACGACATCATCCATATCGGCGAAACTGAAGTCCGCGTTGACTTCGTTTTCGCAACTCACGGCGAAATCTACCGCATCATTCGCAACCGCCGTCGGGGACTCTCAGGAACTCTAGAATTTCAAATTGCGACCGACTCTGCTGTTGTTAATGGGGAGATCAAGGCTGGCTCTTTTCGGACGCTGACAGAAAAAGGACTGCGGGTGACACAGCAGAAAATTATCGAACACCTGAAACTCGATTATGAAACCTTCATTAACTCAGCTTATTTGCGACAAGGGCGGGCGGATGAATTTATGCTCAAAAAACCGAGCGATCGCAAAGAAATTCTCGCGGGTCTACTGAAACTCGACCAATACGACATCTTAGCAGAACAAGCCAAAGAAAAATCCCGCGAATTTAAAGCTCAAGTTGAATTCCTACAAAAAAGTCTGTACTCCCTCAAAGGGCAACTGCTACAACGCGATGAGATCGCCACGAAGCAAACCAACCTCCAACAAATCACCGCTCAACTCCAACAACAACAAAATAGTAACACCGAAAAACTCCAGCAACTCCAAGGTCAGCAACACCAACGCCAAACCGGAGAAAAACTCCTCATTGGCCAACAGCAACAACATAGTAACATCGCCCAAGAATGCAATCGCCTCCAACAAGAACTCGCCACAGTCAAACAGCAGCAACAGGAAATTCAAGCCCTCCTGCAACAAGAAAGCGAAATTACAACGGGTTTAACCCTTTTTCAAAAGCTGCAAATCGAAGAAGAAACCCTTTCGGCTAAATTCAAAGCTCACCAAGAGGCACAAAACCAGCGGCAGCAATTACAAGAACAACAGCGGCAGATTGTGAGTCAAATCAGCGGCAAAGTTCAGCAAGTCCAAGCCCAATTAGAAACGTTAGAACAACAACAAAAAGAAGTTCAAGATATTCTCAATCAACAGCCAGAAGCAGAAGCTGGACTGGCTCAATTGCAAGCAGCAAGAACTCGCCTGAGTCAACTGGATCGATTACAGCTTCAAGTTGCACCCTTATTACAACGGCGGCAACAATTGCAAACCCAACTGGATCGGGCTCATGCTCGTTTGAGCGCTCGTTTAGAAGAACTTAACTCCAGAGCGCGATCGCAGCAAGCTACTTATCAACAAAAGCAGCCGGAATTACATCGGGAATTGCAAGCAGTAGCAAATCATATTTTACAATTAGAAAATAAGCGAGTTTATCAACAGCGAGTTACGGAAAAAGGACAAGAACGGCATCACTTTCTCAAAAGTCTTCAAGACAGTCAGCGCGACTTTGAAGCCCGACTTGCAGAATTAGACCAAAAAATTCAACTCTTAGGAATCCCCCCTAATAACATAGATTTGGAAGAGCAAAAATTATTACCAGAATCTGATATTTATCAGAACTTAAAGCTCAAAACTCAAGACTTACAACTTCCTAATTGTCCTCTGTGCGATCGCCCTTTAGACGAACATCACTGGAGCTTAGTAGTTACAAAACATCGCCATCAACAGCAGGAAATTTGGAATCAACTTTGGGTGATTCGGGAACAATTAACTATCTCGAATCGAGAGCTTGAAGTCCTCAGAAATGAGTATCGCCAACTAGGTGAAGAATTGGCTCCCTATGAAACATTGCGGGAACGCCGGGGTAATTTACAAGCCCAAATTGATGCTTTGGGAATAGAGCAATTGCGCGTGCAAGAATTATTAGCTGAAGCATCAGCTATAGAGAGATCGCTACGTAGCGGCGAATATGCAGCCGAAGATTATACAGAACTTCAACAACTAGAGCAAAACTTGCAGGTACTCAATTACAGCGAACAAAATCACGCCCTCGTCCGCAACCAAGAAAAAAGTTTGCGCTGGGCAGAAATTAAAATGAGTCGCATTAAAGAAGCTCAGCAAAAGTTACAGAAAATTAATAGCCGTCGCCCAGAACTTCACAGCCAATTAACCAGCTTTCAACAGCAAATACAGCAACAACAAACCGACTCAGAAATACAGCAACAAATTCAAAGTATTGATAGATATCTAGCCGAAATTGGCTATAGCTTAGAACAACATAGTAACATCCGCGCCGAACTGCGAAAAAATCAATTTTGGCTTTCCCGTGCCGAAAAATTACGTCAAGCTCAAAAACAGTCTCCGCAAATACAGCAGCGAATGAATGAATTAGGGAACTTAATTCAAGTACGATCGCAAGATTTAGAAACACTCAACAATCAAATCTTAGCGATTAGGCAACAATTACAACAAACTCCCGACACAGCCACCCAAATTGCCGAAATAGAACAACAAATACAGCATCGCCGTCAACAACTAGACCAAAACTTAGCTAGTCTGGGACGAATTGAACAGCAACAACAGCACCTTGAAAACCTTCAAACTCAGTGCGAAACTCAACAACAACAACTAGAAACCGCCCGCAAGCAATACCGAGTTTATCAAGAATTATCGCAAGCTTTCGGTAAAAACGGTATTCAAGCTTTCATGATTGAAAATGTCTTACCCCAACTCGAAGCCGAAACTAATCACATTTTATCTCGACTGAGCGCTAATCAATTGCACGTCCAGTTTATCACCCAACGCGCCGCCGCTTCCAAAAAAGCCACAAAATTAATTGAAACCCTGGATATATTGATAGCAGATGCTCGCGGTACTCGCCCTTATGAGACTTATTCCGGCGGCGAAGCTTTCCGAATTAATTTTGCCATCCGACTAGCATTAGCTAAACTTTTAGCACAGCGTGCAGGTACGGCTTTGCAGATGTTAATTATTGACGAAGGTTTCGGTACTCAAGACAGCGAAGGGTGCGATCGCTTGATAGCGGCGATTAACGCGATCGCCCCCGACTTCGAGTGCATCCTTGCTGTCACCCATGTCCCTCACCTCCGAGAAGCTTTCCAGGCTAGAATAGAAGTCAGCAAAACTCCCCAAGGTTCTCGCATTAACTTGTCAATTTGATGTTAAGTAGAAGGAAGAAGGCTTATACAGCTTAGCTAGCAAACACCAAAAACAGTTGAGCGATCGCCAAAGTAAAATGTAAAACCTTTCAGTCCTAGCTCCTCTTAGGGTTAGTATAGGCTTTAATAGATCGGTCATTAACTCCCGCTTTCTGCAATTTTTAGATTTTAGATTTTGAAATTTGAATAGGAAATCTACCCTCAGAGACGAAAGTTTGTTATGGTACTTGGCGGCGTGGGATTTAATAGCCCGTATTCAGGAAGTAAGAGTCACTAACTCCGGGATGAAGCCACTGAGTTTGCAAGAGTGATGTCAAAGCAAGCTGTATTGGTCAGTCTAAGTATTAACTTACTCCGTTACGAATTACGCGAGGATCTACTGAATAAGTGGGAAAGAAAATGTGCTGACTGCGGCGTTGAAAATCGGGCATTACAAGTTGAGTATATTCATCCCCAACCCAAGAGAGACAGCGATTAAGCATTTTAAGATTCACGATGTTTTTAATCGCTCGTGTCGTTTACCTCTCAGGGTTCAAACCACTGAGTTTGCCACTTACCAAACTTTTTATGACGAAAAAACAACCTTTACCCTGGTCTCGCTACATTCCCCCTGGGTTAACCCTTTGTTTAGGCGTTAGTTTATCGATTTTAGCCTTCGCCTTGATTTGGAACTGGGAAAATAGACGGCGAGATTACGAATTTAACCGTCGTAGCGACGATTTCGCGATCGCCCTAGAGCGTCAGCTTAATACAGATTTAGATGTGATTCTTGCTCTCGGCGACTACATGAGAGCTACAAACAAAGTAGATCGTTCCTCCTTTGCTCGGTTTGTCGCCCGTCCCCTCGCCATCCACCCCAGTTTGGAAATCCTCGCCTGGAGTCCACGAGTACCCAACACCCAACGGCAAAACTATGAAGCTAATGCCAGAAGCAAAACAGATCCAAACTTCCAGATTAGAGAGCGAAACTCACTCGGTAAGATAGTTAGAGCTAGCGATCGTGCTGAATATTTCCCCGTATACTACGTAGAACCTTTAGCCCAGAACCAGGAGGCTTTAGGGTTGGATCTAGGTTCCGAACCTGCTATCCGCGCCGCCTTAGACCAAGCGAGGGATACAGGAGAAATGGTTGTCAGTGAAAATATCGACTTAATTAGGGGCGATCGCTCTCAACCTGCCTTACTGACCATCCAACCAGTTTACCAAAACGGCTCTCAACCCAGCACGATTAGCGATCGCCGCAACTTATTACAAGGATTTGTACTAGGAATATTTCAAATTAAAGATATTTTTCAGACTTCTCTGAGAGGGCGCAACACCGAATATGTAAATTTTTACCTCACTAACAGCATTCTTAAAAAGCCAAATCAGTCAATACCTTCTATAGTCTTACCCAATATCGATGATCCAGACTTCCCCCCCTATCTACAGACAAATAACTTTGGGGTACTCTACGATTCCAGCACCCAAACAGTTGTTTCAGCAGGGCCGGAGGTAGAACAAGCAGCAAAGTTAAACTGCCCGATTCAAAACAATTCTGATTCGAGAGAAACACCTTGTAGGCTAGTCCTCAAGATTAGCGGTAGCCAGTGGTCGCTTTATATCTTAACAACCCCTGAATTTCGTAGGACTCAAAAACACTGGCGGTCTTGGGGTAGCTTAGTTATGGGCTTGCTGTGGACTCTCATACCTGTTACTTATATGTTGACCGCCCTCAGCCGCACGACACAAATCGAAAAACTCGCCGAAGAAAGTTCTAATCAAGCCAAAAAGTTACAACAAGCTTACAAACAATTGGAATTAGAACAAGCCAAATCCGAGCAACTACTATTAAATGTTTTACCCGCCCCGATCGCAGAGCGTCTCAAAGGTGACGAACACAATATAGCTGACACTTTTGGGGCAGTAACAGTGATGTTTGCTGATATTGTCGGCTTTACAGAGCTCTCCTCCCGTATCTCTCCCTCGGAATTGGTGGGAGTGCTCAACGATATCTTTTCCGCCTTTGACCACTTAGCCGACAAACACGGCTTAGAGAAGATCAAGACGATTGGGGACGCTTATATGGTAGTTGGCGGCCTCCCAGTGCCCCATTCCGATCACGCAGAAGCGATCGCAGAAATGGCCCTGGATATGTTGCAGGAAATTCGTAGACTCAGCGTCGAACACAATGAAGCTTTTAGCATCCGCATCGGTATTAACTCTGGCCCCGTAATTGCCGGTGTCATTGGCTTAAAGAGATTTATCTACGATTTGTGGGGCGACACTGTGAATATTGCTAGCCGCATGGAATCTCACGGTATGACGGGCTGCATTCAAGTGACAGCAGCCACTTACGAGCTATTGCGCCAGAAGTATGCCTTTGAGAAGCGGGGGGCTATCCAAATTAAGGGCAAAGGGTACATGACAACTTACTTACTTACTGGTAGGAGAGAGCAAAAGCAAAGCAGCGGTGGAGCCAGAGAGCGCGGAAAATTTTCTTAGTTAGCTAGTAGAGAATAATTAAACGTAAAATTAAGTATTTTCTCTTACTCTTCTTCCTCTGGCTTAAAACCACACTAACTACAGCAATAATTAGTAGTTTGCAAGATAGAAATATTTTTCAGATTGGAGTAGCATCCTCAGTGCTCTACCGTATTTTCACGGTAAGCGAATTTGTCAACAACCGCCTGCGGGAAATATTGAAGCTAGAAGTAGGCAAGTCTCGAATTTCTGACCAAACTACGTACTCACAAGGGTTTCAGCTCCCACGCGATCGATAGATATTGCACTTATCGATAAATTAACTGCTTAATGTAAAGATTTTCGACTTTACACAATCTTTAAAATTACGCGAAAACTCGTAGATAATTACGAAGAGTTTGTAAAGCTAGTGCCAACCTATTGCCAAGCACTCGTACGTATAGTCTATGATGATATTCATCAAGGAACCGTAAGGTTAGTGATATTGAACTCAGACATTTTTAAAAGGTGTCAGAGAAGATACAAATATCGCACCGAACCAAATAAAGAGAGGAGCTAATAGCTATCTTCAAATAGTTGCCATTTTCCCCTCTAAAACACTCGCTCTCATGGCGAGCTATCGAGGTGTGCCGTTGCTCACATATCATTATTCCTAGTATTTAACAGGAGCTACAACAGTGAAACTTGCATCTACTAATTTATCAGCAGTTAAATCTACTACCAAAGCCGGAATTATTGAACTGATCAAACAGCTAGTTCCTCCTGGTTCGCCAGAGCCTCAAGACTCTGCAATTCTTGCTGAATTGCAAACTCTGACAGTCAAGCTCATCGAAGCTTACAAGGCCGACGGACTATTAGAAACAGAGCCTTTTAGCGATGTACGCAACCGCACCCTTCACCTGTACGCACAGGAAGTTAAGAGCAAAGTACAAGGAAAAGTGGTACTCGTAACCGGAGGAGAAGGGTGCGTTGGAACTAACTTGATTAAAAAACTGCTCGAACTAGGTGCTAAGCGCATAGTTTCTGTGGATAAAGCACGATGTCATAACTTAGAAGGAGATATTCCCACTAGCACTCTAGAAGGAAAGATCATTTTCTATGCGGCTGATGTTCGTAACTCTGAGGCGCTAAGATATATATTTGATACAGAAAAACCCAATCTAGTCTTTCACCTAGCTGCTCAACGCCTACCCGGACTCGCTGAAATTAAAATTCGAGAAACTGCTACCACTAGCCTTTTAGGAACTAAACATATTATCCAACTTTGTGAAGAGTATGGTGTCCGCCAGTGCATTTTCTCTTCCACAGGCAAAGCTTCTCGCTATTTTACTACAGAAGTTTACGCCGCCTCCAAAAAGTTAGCAGAGTGGCAATTTGCTCAAGCAGCTCAAGAAGGAAATGTTACTTATGGGATGGTACGTTTTACCCATATGTTAGATAACAGCTCTTTCTGCGAGCAAATGGCTAAAAAAGTAGACCAAGGTAAAATAGTCAACGTTCACGCTCCGCACCGCTACGTAACTGCTCAAAATGTTGAAGAAGCAGTACATTTGTTGTTGAATTCATTAATTTTTTCCGTTCCCGGTAAACTAAAATTTTTAACAGTTCGCAATCTGGGCTGGCCAACGGAAACCCTGGAAGTTGCTCTTGCTAAAATTATTGAGTCTGGCAAAAATATCCCGATTTATTTTCAAGGACTTCTCCCTGGATATGAAGAACCCTTTTTCCTGGGTCAGTTTGACTGGAGCAATCCTACAGAAATTCACCTGTTAATGAATGTTTTGGAAAATGCCTCTCGAATAGTTGACCCTTCTGGAGAAATGGAAATTGCGGAACTAGCTCCTTTTTCTTTCCGCACATTAACTAAACAATTGTTCCGCCTGGAAGTATTAGTTACGGATGAAACTTTCCCAGAAGCTCAAATTAAGCCAGCTCTAGCAAATTCTGAAAGAGAGATAATTTCTTCGACTTTTTCTTGGACTTCAGCCCACGAACTCTTGAATATCTTAAAGTGGGGAATCAATGCTAAGAGGCTGCAAGCTGATGGAACTGACATCAATATCTACCAGGATATTCTAGAGCTACTTCTAGAAGGTTTACACGGCAGATTAAATAAAGAAGTTTTGAATCTAGCTAAGGTGACACCTGATGAATTTGATGACATGATTGAAAGTTTATCAAAGGTGGGTTCTATTCAACTAGAGGTGGCATATTTGCGCTCTGTATCCAGATATGTCCGAGAGTTTGCTCCTGTTGACAATGTGATTCAATTGAGGTCTCAAAAGGTATTAGCTAGCGTTGTTGGTGGTTAGTTGTTAGTTGTTAGTTGTTGGTTGTTAGTAGGAAAATCTAATTACCAATTATATAAGAAGGGACTAGGGACTAGGGAAAGAGGGGGAGATGGAGAGGATGGGTAATACCAAATCCGGGTTAGTCATCCCCTTTATTAGCAATAATCCGTCATTGTTCGCTGTGCTCCGCGCGTCAAGTGCAGCGCAGTTGCGAGGTACAAAGCAATCTGAGGGTGTTGCGAACGTAGTAAAGCAAACTAAGCCCGAAGCAATCGCAGAGACTAGGCGATTGCTTCGGGATTGCTTCGCGGAGCTCGCAACTGCGCGGAGCACAGCGAACAATGACAATAAAGGGGGTAGTAAAGCCGGATTTGGTATAATTAGCCATTAGCTATTAGCCATTAGCCATTAGCTATTAGCTATTAGCTATTAGCCATTAGCCATTAGCTATTACCAATTACCAATTACCAATTACCCTGTTCTGATGGAAATTAAAATTGCGATAGCTGCATTTGTTAATGTTGTTCTGTTTCTAATTGCAATTGGGCTTTTACTTCCGATTGCAGTTCTTTTTCTAGAATGCAGTGCAGCCTTTTTGCGGAGCTTCCGCAAAACACCAGAGACTGCAATTGTGCGTCCTCCTGTAGCGGTTTTAGTTCCTGCTCACAATGAAGCTACCGGAATTGGTGCAACTCTTTCGGCATTATTGCCACAGCTAAGAGCTCAAGATCGCCTGATAGTAATTGCGGATAATTGTACTGACGAAACAGCCCAGATCGCACGCAGTTTCGGTGCAACTGCAATCGAACGCTGCGATCGCGATCGCTTAGGAAAGGGATATGCTTTAGACTATGGACTGCGGTTTCTGGAAGCCGATCCGCCTACAGTTGTTGTCATCGTTGATGCAGACTGTATTTGCCAACAGGATACAATCGAGCGACTGGTTAGTGTTGCAGTTACTTCATCACAACCAGTTCAGGCAATTTATTTGATGGAAAAACCGCCCTTACCAAGTCCGAAAGATTCAATTTCTGCCTTAGCTTTTACGGTTAAGAATTTAGTCCGGCCGAGCGGATTAGCTCAGTTAGGCTTCCCCTGTTTGTTAACAGGTACGGGGATGGCTTTTCCCTGGTCAGTAATTCAGGAAATTTCCCTGGCTAGCGGTAATATTGTGGAAGATATGCAGCTTAGTGTCGATTTAGCGATCGCGAGACATACTACTATATTTTGCCCAGAGGCAAAAGTAATAGGTTGTCTCCCCCAGCAGCAGCAAGCAGCAACAAGCCAAAGGACTAGGTGGGAACACGGACATTTACAGACTTTGCTTACTCAAACTCCGAGACTGCTAAAAGCTGCGATCGCTCAAAGGCGCTTTGACTTATTCGCGATCGCTCTCGACTTATCCGTACCTCCCCTCTCCCTCTTAGTAGCGATTTGGGTTACAGCTTTGGGTGGAGCGTTATTAGCCGCAACGCTAGGAGCATCTTGGCTTCCCGCCCTTATATTAGCAATCGAAGGACTTTTGATTTTAATTTCGATTATCGCAGCTTGGGCTAAGTTTGCACGTAATGATATCTCAGCGACAACTCTTTTAGCTGTACCTTTTTACATTCTTTGGAAAATCCCTCTTTATCTGAGTTTTCTGGTGCAGCGTCAGACAAAATGGATTCGCACAGAGCGAGATGCAAGCTAGTCCCTTCTTCCCCTAGTCCCTAGCTATATGTTTGAGAAACGAGAGATCCACAGTACCAAAATTGACAACTAAAGCTACATTGAGATTTTCCAGAGATTTGACCAACCACCGCATATCATCTAGAGCTTTACCTTCATAGTGATTAAACAAAATAGAAAATCTCTTTTCTAACTCAGGTTTAACTTTGCGGGAAAGCAAGGCAATTTTGAGCAAAAGGCTTGTTGCTCTCACGGGCCCCAGGTTAGAAACCAGATCGTAAAATACATAGTGATTAGGCTTTTCAGGGCTTTCTACTACCAGAAAATCGAACAAATAGCGGCAAGTCTCAATTAGTAATAAGTTATTCAGCTTCTCAGAATCGCTCTCAGGAAAAGTGCTTTTTAGCTGCTTATATAAACGGTCATTAAATTGGCGTTTTCCGTAAGTAGGCTTAATAGAAGAGATCAAATACTCATATAAATCTTCCTTAAAAGCTGCGTAGGATTGCGTCTTTCTCGTGCGGACTAGAAAAAACTGAGCTGATTCTCGGTAAGTCTGAGAACCTTCAACTTTTCCTGCAAATTCCTTGACAGCAAAGTTCAGTTCAGCATCGCTCAAAAGGGTAGGGTTCAACACTGACTGCATTTGGCTGGCTGTATTTTGCGATTGCCTGACTAAATAAGTTAAATATTCGGACAACTCCATTTCAAATTGCCACTGTTTTTGAGATTGAATGTGTCGGATAGTTTGCCGATCTTCATAAGAGCTATCTCTACTTAGCAAACAATGACTGTACAAATAGGGATAGCGATAAATTAATTGACCCACAGAAGAATTAATCTCTTGTTTATTTACCTCTGCATCGGGATCTACTACTTTAACTAACCGCTCTAGAGCCAGATATTCTTCACTTTTTGTAAATAATTTCACCTGTTCTTGTAAGCGTTTAACTATGTAAAATTCTACCCCAGTGCGGGGTATATTATTCTTAAATAAAGATATTAAATCTGCAATCGCTACTTTATTTCGGGCGTGCAATTGCCAGCGGTTAATTAGAATGTGGCAGCAGCGGTAAAGGATATATTTAAACTGTAGCTCCTCGCGTTTCACAGAAATAATACTATATAAAGCTGCTTCTACTTTCCGATCGGGATATCCTCTGCCATCTATAAACAACTTGCGAAAGCGCTCTATTATTTCCGGTGGCGACTCTGTTTGTACGCAGTAAACTAGATGATCGTACAACATTTGCTCATCGCTAGAACCAGATTCTGATTCATACAAACTCGGAGCCATAATCGGCTTAAATTCTCTCTGTGGCTCTAGTTGTGTCGGTTCTTCAACAATTTCTGTGGGGATTACATCTCCGCTACTTTCGGAGATTTCAGAATCACTAAATTGACCCATTGAAACGTCATCATTAGGAGAATCATCTTGAGGTTTTGCTGCCACATTTTGACTGGAGATCAAAAACTTATAGTGTTCTCCGCTTAATTTTTTATCTGCTGTCCAGACTAAGGCATTCTGTAATTCTTGCCCTCTCAAGAGCCGCGAATCATCCACACAGTCTGAAGCTAACCACCCTACAAATGCTTCCCGATAGGGAGCTAGGTTTTCCAGTTCTTTTTCAACCCAGTTAGAATTAAAAACAGACTCATAAATGGGATTATAAACTTTTAAATTATTCTGATGCTTAACAACTAATCCTGACAGCCGCAATTCTATTTGTTCGGGAGAGTCATCAGCAACTACCCCCCCTTGCCCCCCCTTACTAAGGTGGGGTATATTGAGCCCCCCTTTACTAAGGGGGGGTTGGGGGGTTTGGGGTTGCAAAATTTGCTGGTATAGAACCAGTAGCCGACAAGTATTATGGCGGCTCCGCAAAATGCGATCGCGAATTGTCTTTAAATGTTCTGGTTCATCTTGTGCTTCCCAGTTGTTAATAATGCGCTCTTTTACCAAGTCCTCAATGTACTGTGCTTCACCATCTTTAGGAATAAATGATGAAGAGGCTAGTACAAATTTGCAAAGTTTTTGGGTGAGAAATGGTTTCCCGCCTGTCCAAGTTAATATTTCTTTAAGCACTATTCGTGGCTGAAAGGCTTTTAGAGCTAATCCTTTGGTTAGGGCCAGACTTTCCTCTAATTGAAAACCAGTTAAGTGTATTGCTCGACCAATATTAAAAGGGGTACGGTTTTTGTCTTGAATTAATTCAGATGGAGTAGCTACTCCCAAGAGAGCGAAGGTCAGACGATTATATTCCGGCTGATCTGCTCGCTGATTGTAGCAAGCACGAATCAAAGCAAAAAAATCATCTACATTAAAATTTAAACTGAGTATACTGTCGATTTCATCTATAAAAATTACCAGATTTTTAGTGATTTTTGTGAGTAATACTTTGCGGATGAATACATCTAATCGCTTGACGGGAGCAAGCATTTCATGGTCGCTCCACCAGCTCACGACATCAAATCGATCTAATAGATTAAAACTACTGGCGATGCTGTAGATTAGCCCTGCATACCACTGTTCAGGCTTGATGTCTTGACAGCCAATTGTGGTCAAGTCAATTGAGGCACAAACAAGACCTGAATCTTGCAGCCTTTTCATAGTTTGCACCCGCAAACTAGATTTGCCCATTTGTCGGGAATTGAGGACATAGCAGAATTGTCCAGCCTTTAGGCCTTCGTAGAGTTCATCATCTGCTTGTCGCCTTACATAAGTAGGAGCGTCTATTGGTAGACTTCCTCCGACTTGATATTGATAGGTTAAGTTTAGTTCTGTCTTCATCGATTGAGTCTCTAAAAAACTCCCATATCATTTCCCCAAGTTTTTGTCAAGGTATGTTTAGTTTGATGAAGGGCGATTGCCTGCGGCTGGCGTAGCTACCGCGCCGCAGCTAAAATTTTTTATGTAACCTCACCCTCTGGCAGTTCTTTTACCACCCAGAGGGCGAGGTTACAAACAATAAACTAAGTAATAAACTAAGTATAGTTAAACTGTTCAACTTTAGCTGTAATATTGTAAACATCACAATCACAATACTTCAGTTTGGTAATAATATTCACTCGGTGTATTAAAAGCAGCCAATAAAAAACCTCAGCAAGTTGCTGAGGGCAGCGAGTATGCGAAAAATCGTTAATGACTGCGTTCTTCAATTTACGTAGGATTGCATGGCTCCCTATGTTTTTATGAAGATACACCCTGATATATTAACTACCCGATGGATTAACACCCTGATGGTTTAACTCCCTGATAGATGACCGCCCTGATGGCTTTCACTCCACTACCCAAAAAAGCAGGGTGGGTGGAAGATCGTGGACACTACTAACACTTCACTTCCGGCTTTTCTGGTCGCTCAGGTGTGCCTGTCTGGATTAATTATTGCAGACCGCATTTCTGAGATACAAGAGGTCTATTGCACAGACCCACTTTACCCGACCGACCTGCCAAAAAGTGATTTGTTAGGTTCATCAGGGTCATCATCATGAAAAAGAGTATCTTAGTTTTAGGGTTCATAGCCTCCGCAGGCTTCTCCTTTTTCACTTTCCCTAGCCTCCGAGCATCTGCATCCGAGCCATCAGCGAGCGTCACGACTGTACAGAAGAGTTGGACTCAGGTCAACTACACTGGAACGAATGAGGACGGCGATAAAGAGGACGTAAAGACAGGTAAAAAAGGGAAATAGTTCCTGCTCTCCTGCGTTCTGACAACTGCCTCAATCGGTCGAAGGGTAAAACTCCTGCCCATTCAAAAAGTGATGCAGAGCTGCACCCTGCGTTCGTCAAGGGGATGAGAGGATAGGATAATGGGATGGACGAGAAAATTTATTAACAGGGCTAGTTTGGGGACGTTTCTACATCCCTTGCTCCCTCCATCCCCACTCTCCTACCTTTTTGCCCTCTGAAGTTCCTGACCTTCTTTTATGCCCCAATCGTAATTCCTCCAAAAACTCCAATGGAAAACTCTCTTATCACTACCCGCAGACAGCGGAACTCGACAAAAACCCAGGAAAGGCGGCAGGCGACACCGAAAGAAAAAAAGTTAATTCACCTGTTGGCGAATCTGGGATGTAGTTTGGTTAGGTATGACTACAAACACTCAACTACCAAAGGAGTGATTCCGCCCGATGAACGGAAGCATTTAGCTGAGTGGCACTATCTCCGACTTCAGCAAATTCGCAGGGTTGAGCGCAGTTTAGAACCTGTAGCCACTCTCAAGCGCGTTTACTATAAGAGCATTCTCAGCCCTAGAGACCTCAAGTCGCTCAAACTGCTTTGGGTTGATGAGGAGGGCAAAAATAGGGTTAAGCGCGTCGATCCAGATTTGGATGTGGTGCTTACGGAAGCTCTCGATCGCGGAGATACTTTGAAACAAATTTTTCACACTATTGAAGCAAAAGAACGCCTTTTTTCGCCGACTCCCGCTGGCGGCCCAGTGCCTTTTTGGGTGCGAGAATGGGAAAGTTCGGGTTACGATATAAACTTTTTCCCTCCTTCATTCCCTGCTTGGGCTTCTATTGTTGATGATTAAGCTAATAGTTAACTGTTAACTGTTAACTGTTAATTCTTGCGAAGATAGGCGACGTTAATGATGGTTTTGCGTAAGCAATTAGCAATTAGCAATTAGCAATTAGCAATTAGCAATTAGTAATTAATAATTACCGCTGCCGCACGGGCATTTCAATTACAAACTCTGCGCCGTTTCCAGGTGTAGAAATGCAGGTGATTTGACCGCCGTGCTGCTCGACTACGATTGAATGAGCGATTGACAGTCCTAGTCCAGTTCCCTTACCTACGGGTTTAGTGGTAAAGAAGGGGTCAAAGAGTTTTTGGCAAACAGATTCTGGTATCCCTGGCCCGTTGTCAGCAATCGATATTCCTACGCGATCGCGCTCTGCAAGATAAGTACGAATAGTGATAGTAGGAGTGCGATCGCCTTCAACTACTGCTTCTCTTTTACTCTGCTCTTCTAAAGCATCGATCGCATTTGCCAAAATATTCATCACTACCTGATTCAACTGACCGCCGCAGCATTCTACTTTGGGCAGTTTGGCGTAATTTTTAACTACCATTATTTGCGAAGTGCTGCCTTGAAAGTTCAGGCGGCTTTGCAAAATTAGCAGCGTACTCTCAATGCCTTCATGGATGTTAACCAACTTCATCTCTGCTTCGTCTAGGCGAGAGAAAGTCCGTAGGGATTTGACAATTTCTCTGATTCTTTCTGCTCCCACTTTCATGGAATTAAAAAGTTTAGGCAAATCGATAGAAATATACTCCAAATCTATATTCTGTATTTTTTCGGATATTTCTGCGGTTGTTTCTGGATATTCGTGCTGATAGAGTTGAACCAGTTCCAACAGGTCAAAACTGTAATCTTTGGCAGGACTGAGATTGCCGTAAATAAAGTTGACAGGGTTATTAATTTCGTGAGCTACGCCAGCAACTAACTGCCCCAAACTCACCATTTTTTCATTTTGAATTAACTGAGATTGAGTGTTTTTCAATTTCTGCATGGCAACTTCTAGCTGCACGGCTTTTGATCGCTCTCGTGCTTCCGAATCTCGCAAGGCAGCAAGAGCTTGTTTGCGCTCGGCAATTTCAGTTTGTGCCTGTTCAAACAGTGTGGATTGCTGGATCGCGATCGCTAATTGCCAGCTAATTTGTTTAAGACATTCGATCTCAGGTTCCTGCCATATACGGGGGCCACTACACTGATGGGCAATCAGTAAACCCCACAGCTTTTGACCTTGCAAAATAGGAGCCACTAAATTAGCTCTAACTTGTAAATTAGTGAGTAAATTTACATAACATCTATTGCGATCGCTATTGATAATGTCGCAGTTTACATTAACCAGACCTTCTAGGTAGAGTGGGATATATTGTTCGATAAAGCAGTTATCTTGAATGTCAAGACCTAAGATCGGCATATATCCTGACTGCACTGATTCCACCACGACTACTCCCGTCCAGTCGGGATGAAAGCGGTAAATTACTGTACGCTCAGTTTGCAAAAATTGCCGCACTTGTTCCACTGTAGTCTTCAGGATTTCCTCTAAGTTGAGAGAGGAGCGCATTCGCTCTAAAATTGTCCCTACTAGCCTTTCCCGCTTTAATTGCTGCTGTAAGGCAAATTCTGCCTGTTTGCGGTCAGTAATATCCATTGCTGTCCCAAATAGCCGCACGACCTGACCGGATTCATTTTTAAATGCTTTTCCCTTACTATTAATATGCCTAATTTCTCCGTCGAGGCGATATATGCGGTGGTCTAAATCATAAGAAATACCTTCAGTTATTGCTCTTTCAACTAATTGTTGAAATTCGGCTCTGTCTTCTGGATAAATTTGTTCTAAAAGTTGATCCCAAGTTGGTGTTAGTCCTAGCTTGTGCCCGTAAATTCGGAACACTTCCTCAGACCAACTAATTGTTCCCGCTGCGATTTCAAATTCCCAATTGCCGATGTGGGCAATTCTCTGAGCTTGCTGCAACTCTTGCGCTAATTGAAAGGCAGCTTCTTCTGCTACTTTGCGATCGCTAATGTCTTTGTGCGTACCCGACATCCGCAGGGGTGAACCCCACTGATCGCGCTCTACCACTTTACCCCCAGCTAAAATCCACTTCCAATAACCTTCTTTACTCAGCATCCGAAATTCAATTTCATAGGTGGGAGTTCGACCTTCCACATAAGCTTTTAAAGCAGTTATTACTTTCGGTAAATCTTCTGGGTGTATGAGATTTTCCCAGGCTTGATAATTATTTTCAACCTCATCTATTTCATAGCCCAACATTTTCTTCCACTGGGTATCGAAATAAGTTTCTGCTGTCGCTATATTCCAATCCCATAACCCCAAAGCGCTACCCTCTATTGCTAACTGCAACCGCTGTTCGCTGATCCGCAAGGCAGACTCTTTTTGTTTGAGTTCAGTGATGTCGGCAATAACTGCTATCATCCCCACTTTATTGCTAGCATTGTCTACTATACAATCAGCTCGTAATTGAGTTTGTACAATCTCACCCTGCTTAGTTTTGAGCTCGACTTCGCCACTCCAAGAACAGCCTTTACGAAGGCTTTTAAATATCTCTCTCAATACGCTTGATTTGGCGTGAATTAAGGCTGGCCCCCCAGCTTCATTTAGTTCCTCAACGGTGTAACCATAGCGGTGAATAAAGGCTTGGTTGTGGTAAATTGAGTTGCCGTCCAAGTCAGCGATCGCAACTGCATCGCTAGCGCTTTCTACAGCAGCTCTAACTTGCAGTAGAGCAAGTTCTGCCTGTTTGCCAGGAGTGATGTCAAAAATGAGTCCATCTAGCCACAAAACCTCACCATTTTGTGATAATTTTGCCCTGCCTTTTTCAGCAATCCACCGCACTGAACCGTTGCAGTGAATAATTCGGTATTCCAAATTATAGGACTCTCTGGCTGCCGTTGCCACTGCAACTTCACGACTGACCATTTCTCTATCGTCAGGATGAATAATACTGGCAAAACTTAAGCGGTGATTTTGAATGAAATCGACCGCTGGATAACCGCTAATCGCCTCAATTTCATCACTGATAAATTCCATTGTCCAATCCGCATCGCATAAGCCTCGATAAATTGCGCCAGGAAGGTTTTCTACCAGAGAGCGAAATCTTTCCTCGCTCTCGCGCAAAGCTACTTCTGTTTGTTTGCGCTGAATGTGAACGCCTAACTGAGTCGCCGCCGCATTTACGAGTTCAACTAAACGTGATTCTTTTGTTGTTTGAGTTTTCTTAAAGAAAACCAAAACTGCTAATACTTCAGAACTGCTACAAATTGGCACACCAAAGCTGGTTTTTAATCCCATTCCCAGGGCAATTTGCGTCCTCAGAAAAACTGGTTCTTTAACCTCAGAAACATCTTCTATCCATTCGGACTCGCCCGACAACCAAATTCGCCCTGGTAGTCCCACTCCGGGCGCAAATGTTAAATTTCGACTTTGGTATCCGAATTCATCTAAAATTTTATCGCTAGCATACCAAATTTCGCTGTATTCTAAAACTTTACCGTTAGCATCAGGAATCCAGGCTTCCCCAAAATTCCAGCCGATTGTCCTGCACAATAACCGCAGGACATCTGCTAAGGCACTTTGAAAGTCTTCGGATTGACTAATTGCTTGAGTTGCTGTTAGCAACAAGCGAATTTCTTCTTCTGCTTGTTTGCGTTCTGTAATATCAGTTGCCGTACCTAAAATCTGGGTTAGTTGACCTTCTGAATTCCTAGAAAAGGCAGTATCTCTGCTAATTAACCAGCGCCAAGAGCCATCTTTGTGTCGCATCCGATATTCGATTTCAAAGATCTCGCCATCGAGTCCATTTTCAATTTGTTGCCAATATTCAGGAATAATAGCAAAATCTTCAGGGTGGATCGTTGTTTGTAATATGGGCGTTCCCCTTTCTGCAACTTCTTCTAATGTATAACCCATAAGTTCGCCTAGACAGCCATTAGCATAGATATTCCGGTTTTCTCGGATGTCATAAACGTACAGAATATTGGGGCTGGAACTGGCTATTTTTTCAATAAAACGTTGGCTTTCTTCTAGTTTAGCTTGCTGCTGTTTGTAGCTAGTAACATCTCGAATCGTGCCGACCAGCATTTTACTGCCATCTGTATTTTTAAAGACTGTTTTCTTGGTGGAAATTACCCGTTCTGTGCCATCCACACCGATCAATATTTCCTCATTTTCTTCAGCACTACCTGCTGTAAATACTTGGTCATCTTTGCCCCAAGCAAGATCGGCTTTTTCTGGGGTAAAGATATCATAGTCGGATTTGCATAAGAGTTCTTCGCGCGGCTTGCCTAATAATTGACAAAAAGCGTTATTAAATACGATTAAGCGGCGATCCTCGTCTTTAACAAATATGGGGTCAGCAATTGCATTCAGAGTATGTTTGAGGAAGTCTTGGGATGCCTGCAATTGCTCTTGGGCTAATATTTGGTGGGTAATATCATTCAGAGTACCCGCAGTACCGGAGATAGTGCCATTGGGGGCAAAGGTTAGACGCGCTTGCACTTCAATCCAGCGAATTTTTTCTTCTTTAGTCAGGTAGCGAATTTTATAGCGACAGGCTTCTTTTTGGCCTTCAACTAATGGTTGTAAATACTCTATATTCCTTTGCCTATCCTCTGGATAAATATAGTTTAAAAATGGATTTCCCAAACTTTCGGGTATCCCAAATCCTGTAATTTCTGTCCAAGCGGCATTCAAAAATACCCAATTACCGGCGGTATCTACTTGGAAAATTACTTCTTTGATATTATTTACTAGAGAGCGATATTTTTCTTCGTTTTGCCGCCAAACTGCTTGTCTATTCTGACGGGCGATAGCGTTGCGTAAGGAACGCATCAGCAGTTTACTGTTAACTTCTCTTTTCACCAGATATTCCTGGGCTCCAGCTTGAATTGACTGGGTTGCTAGTTCTTCATCGCTGTTGGCTGTGAGTACAATAATCGGAATATTTAAACCATATTCTTGCAGTCTAGCAACCGTCTGAAATCCTTTGCTATCAGGAAGTGAAAGGTCTAGTAATATTACATCGAAAGTTTCGTGACGCAAATGTTCTAAAGCTTGACTGAGCCGAACTACTGGAGTCAACAAAAGTGATTGTGTCCACCTATTTTCTAATAGTAATTCTTGAATCAGTTCAGCATCATCCGCGTTATCTTCGACTAGGAGAACTTTTAAGGCGGTGTGGGTGAAAGTCGGTTTAAGAGCTGATGTCATGGGTGCAAGTTACTAAGAAAAATCTCAAAATCGGCGATCGCTACAGTTAGCTTGCCTGTTGTAATTAATACTAAGTTGGATTCAAATTAGCTATCATATTTTGCACCCTCATCACTAAGCCGCTAATTTTGACTGGAATTTAGAGGGGCAAAAGCAGTGCACTTGTCAAAACTTATCTCTATTATATCAAAAAAAATCTCAATGTAAACTCTACCTCTTGCCAAAATATTGTAGAAGTTTGGCATAGTCTGCCGTTAGCTTAATATTTGCCCAGTAAATTTTAAATTTTATCAATAATCGGCTTCGGTAGAATTACGGTAAAGATACTGCCCTTACCGAGTTCAGATTTAATTGTAATCTCGCCTTGAAAAGGTTTTAAAAGTTCTAGACAAGTATAAAGCCCTAATCCTGTTCCTGTAGGTGCTCCCTCTTTTTCTTCCTCGCCTTTAGCAGGTTTGGATGTGTAGAAAAAGTCAAACACATTTGGCAGGTTCTCTGGGGCAATACCGCAGCCAGAATCTTCTATATCCATGTATATTCTGTATTCGTCTTGTCTGGTAACAATAGTCAAGTTTTGATTTTTCATGTTCCACATAGCATGGAGTGCATTATCTATTAAATTGTGGAATACCTGGGAAAAATAAGAATAAATTAAAGGCAAGCTGGGAAGGTTTGGATCGAATAAATATTTTTTATTAACCTTATGCTTAAAATACAAATTTGAATCTAAAAGTTGTAATTCTCGCTGCAATAACTCATTCAGATTGACAGGCTGCAACTCTCCCTTTTGATCTTTGATACTTTTGAACATTAGAGTTTCCATGATTTCATTAATTGCCGCTACTGAACGATTAATATATTTGCTATAGTTAAAGAGGGACTTGTCGTCCAATTGTGCCGCTTTAGCTTCAATCAAATCAACGCTAGTCTGGATGATTTGTAAGGGGCTTCTTAAGTTGTGTACCATTCCTTGGGTTAATCGCCCGATAATCGCGGTTTTTTGCTGCTCTATTAGCTGTTTAGTTTTTTGTTCTACTAGCTTTTCTAGATTACCGTTAAGTGCAGCGAGTTGTTCATTCTTCTCTTGGAGTTTTTTTTGCAATTTGCAAATAGTCAAATGGGTTTGAATGCGGCTCAATACTTCTTCGTGCTGAAACGGCTTAGTAATGTAATCAACAGCTCCCGATTGAAAACCCCTGACTTTATTTACTGTATCAGAAAGGGCAGTCATAAAAATCACTGGGATGTCTTTGGTGGCTGGGATTGCTTTCAGCCGACTGCAAGTTTCAAACCCATCAATTCCTGGCATCATTACATCTAAAAGTATCAAATCTGGTCGGACATACTCAAGTTGCTCGATCGCACTTTCACCATCAAGTGCTACTAATACTTTGAAGTTGCAATTCCTTAAAAAATCGAAAAGTACATCGAGATTCGTTTGATTATCGTCAACGATGAGAATGATACTTCTTTCTGAGTTTTTGATGTTCATATTCCCTAGATTAACTTCACTTCTGTGTAAGACATATACTTATGAGTTTACTTCAGATATTGGTTTAAAAATTCCCGGATTTGTTTAAGCTGAAACCCTTTAGCAAGTTGGCGCAAATGGGTGACAAATGGAACTAATTGTGGATCTACTATTTCAAGTCTGCTAATTTCCTCCAAAATAGCTTCGATGTCACCAATCACAACCAACTTTAGTAATGCAGAAATTGACTCAGAGTCAGGAGTATGGATAGAGGAAGGATAGTCAAGAGATTTTTTAGATTCTCCTTTTTTCCTAATTCTTTCTTCCCGATCTTCATAAATCCATTCTAAATCCAAATGTATCCGTAGCCGTTCTAAAAGTTGTGATGCTTCTACAGGTTTGCGGAGAAATTGATCGCAGCCTGCGAGCAGGCTTTCTTCCTGAGTATTATGAAAAACGCTAGCACTTAGGGCAAGCAAAACTACATTTTTTAGTTCTGGTATTCTCCGCAGACACCTGGTAGCTTCAAAGCCGTCCATAACTGGCATTAGCAAGTCCATTAAAATCACATTTGGTAAAAATTCTACTGCTTTTTGTAAACAGTCTTTGCCGTCTGCGGCCTCCATAATTTCAAAGCCAATGCGGGAAAGTAACCTCCGCAACATCGCGCGATTGATATCGTTATCATCTACTATTAGCACTTTCCGCTTATTGCCTGTGAAACCGACAATTCTGCCTTTTTCTGGGGGTGCGGCTAATTCGCAGTAAGTGCCTGCTGATGGCAACTCTAAATCTATCCAGAAAACACTCCCTTTGCCCAAACTACTTTTGACACTAATTTCACCCCCCATCATTTTCACTAATTTATAACTAATAGAAAGTCCCAAGCCTGTGCCTTCAATAGAATAAACGCGATCGCTAACTTGGTGGAATGGCAAAAATATTTCTTCTAATTTGTTTTCCTCTATGCCGATACCAGTATCTTCTACTTGAAACCGAATTTTGGTAATTGGTAATGGGTAGTTGATAGCTGTTAGTTGTTCGGTTTTAGTTGTTCCTTGTTCTTTTTTACTGGTAATTCCCAGTCCCCAGTCTCCAGTCTCTCCCCAGTCTCCAGCTTCTACATAGCCAACTCTAAAAGTTACGCTGCCACTGTTAGTAAACTTCACTGCATTACCCAGTAAATTAATCAAAACTTGCCGTAACCTTTTATCATCACCACAAACATAGGTAGGTAGGGAAGATATTTGCTCGCAAGTAAAGGCAATATTTTTTTGTGCAGATCGCATCTGGAATAGGTCGGCAATATTTTTGACGAAATTAGGTAAATTAAACTCTACGGGAGAGAGTTCCATTTTTCGGGCTTCAATTTTTGAGAGGTCTAAAATATCTTCAATTAGGGTGAGTAGGTGTTCGCCGCATTGCTGAATATTACCCAGGCTTTCCTGTTGGTCTTCAGTGATATTTTTGTCGGCCTTGATCAATTGAACATAACCTAAAATTCCATTTAAAGGTGTGCGGAGTTCGTGACTCATATTCGCTAGAAATTCGCTTTTAGCGCGGTTAGCAGCTTCTGCGACTTCTTTCGCTTGTTGCAAGGCGGATTCTGCCTGCTTGCGATCGCAGATTTCAGTTTTAGCTTGTGCGAATAACGTCGATTGTTGGATGGCAATCCCCAACTGCACGCACAACTGTCTCAGAGATTCTATCTCAGATGGCTGCCAGACACGGCGGCCCGTGCAGTGGTGGGCAATCAGCAGACCCCAAAGCCGAGTTTGAATTGGGGATTTTGAATTCTCCTTGTTATATTCTGAATCGGGACTATTTTGCAGAATTGGTACTACCAAAAAAGCTTTCACCTGCAACTGCATCAGCAAATTCAGATAGCAAGCATTTAGATCGCCAACATTAATATCTTCTACGGCTTGAATTCTCCCTTGCTCGTAGAGAGAAACATAGAGTTCCGTAAAGCAATTATCTTGAATATCTTGACCAAGAATAGACCTACAAAACTCATCAACCGACTCGACAACTACAAGGCCAGTCCAATCAGGATTAAATCGGTAGATAATCGTGCGCTCTATTTGTAAAAATTGCCTGACTTCCAAGACAGCGGTACTGAGGACTTCTTCAAGGTTAAGAGACTGACGAATGCGCTCAACGCTGGCTCCTACAAGTCGCTCTCGCTTTAACTGCTGTTGCAATGCAACTTCGGCTTGTTGGCGTAACCGCAGCTCGTTATAGACATCGCTGATGTCGCGAGCTACCCAGATTACTGAATTTTCCGACACGGGAGAAATAGTGGCAAAAAACCACAATTCACAGTTGCCTGCGAACAAGCTGTACTCAAAATTAACTGTCTGCTTTGTTTCTAGAGCTTGCCGAATTTTACTCAAAAAAAGCTCGTCCCTGGACTCGTTTAAAAATTTTTCTATTGTCGGGGTAATAGTATCAATAGCATTAGCATAAAGGCGAGCAGGGTTTGTGGGGGCAACTTTTACATTAGTCGCTTCCGCATCAATAACGAGTATAATATCTGTCATTGCTTCAAATAGAGCGTTCATTTCCGCATAGGAATTTTGTAGTTTTTCTTCGAGAATTTTACTGTCGCTGATGTCTTTATGAGTACCAGTCATCCGTAGTGGTTTGTTCCATTCATCGCGAACTGTTACTTTTCCGCAATCGGAAATCCACTTCCATGCGCCAAATTTACTCCGCATTCGATATTCTGCTTTGTAGAATTCAGTTTCACCTTCTAGGTGGCTATTCCTGGCTGCAAGTACACTTTCTTTATCATTTGGATGTAGCAATTTTTCCCAGGAGTTAATACTTTCTTCGATCTCGTCAATTTGATAGCCGAGCATGGTTTTCCACTGAGCATCAAAATAGGTTTTGCCCGTGCTAATATTCCAATCCCACAGTCCGAGAGCGCTAGCTTCCATTGCTAAGTAAAAGCGCTCTTCGCTCTCCCGCAAAGCTGCTTCTGCATTTTTGCGCTGGATGTGAAAACTCAACTGAGCCACAGCAGCTTTTACCAGTTCAACTAAATGAGGTTGGTGGACAATATGATTGCGGTTAAAGAAAACTAAGACAGCAAAAACTTTTTCTCCCTCGCAAATTGGTACGCCAAAACACGCTTTTAATCCCATTTTAGCGGCAATTTGGGAGCGCTTAAAAGTTGACAATTCAACGAGGGTAACATCTTCTATCCATTCTGGCTTACCTGTCATCCAAATTCGGCCTGCTAACCCCTCTCCTGGTGGATATTGCAAATTTTTGCTTTCGCGCCGAAACTGTTCTAAAGCGCGATCGCTGGCATACCATCCATCGCTACATTCTAAAAATGTGCCTTCAGCATTAGGAATCCAAGCTTCTGCCAAATCCCAGCCAATGTTAGCACAAAATAATCCCAAAATGACTGTTAAGGCATCCTGAAAATCCAAGGAGCGATTAATCGCACCAGTTGCTGTCAGTAATAATCTGATTTCTATTTCTGTTTGCTTTTGTTCGGTGATGTCAGTCGCAGTACCAAGAATTTGTTTGAGCTTACCTTCTGGGGTTCTGGTGAAAGTTGTATCGCGGCTGCAAAGCCAGCGCCAACTGCCGTCTCGATGTCGGATGCGGTATTCTATTTCAAAGATGTCCCCATCACTGCTATTTTCTATTTGTTTGAGGTAAGCAGGTATTCTGACTAAATCTTCCGGGTGCATTAGAGTGCGGAAAATTTGAGGGCCTATTGCTTGAATTTCTACTGCTGTATAGCCGAGAATCTGGTAGACACCAGAAGAAACGTAAGGAAAAGATATTGAACCGTCTGGTGATAGTTGGAATTGATAAATTATTCCTGGTATGTTAGCGGCTAGTCTTTGGAACCTAGCTTCACTTTCTTGTAAGGCTTTTTCTTGACGCTTAGACTCTGTAATGTCTCTAATTGTACCTACTAAAAATTTACGACCATCTGCTTGTTCAAGTATAGTTTTTTTAGTGGAAATTATGTGCAAATTCCCCTGACCATCCGTAAAATTTTCTTCGTTTTCATTGGTTATGCCTGTCCTAAATACCAGTTCGTCTTTTTCTCGAAAAATATCAGCTTCTTCTTTAGGAAAACAATCATAATCTGATTTGCCAATTAGTTCACTATGAGGCTTTCCCATGAGCTGGCAAAAGGCATTGTTTAAAATAATCCAGCGATGCTGCTCATCTTTGACAAAAATAGGGTCAGGATTAGAATTAATTATGTGGTTTAAAAATTCTTCTGAACATTTTACTGGTAGTTTATAGCAGCCATTATCGCGATCGTTATCGATGCTATTTGACGGGGTAATAATGGCTATGCTCACTAGGTTATTATCAATTGCCGAGGTATATTTCTCTGTACTTTGCTGTAGAATTTGTTGACTATGTTGGCGCTCGACTGCGTAGCGTAGAGAGCGAATTAAAATTTCGCTGTTGATTTTAATTTTTATTAGATAGTCTTGGGCTCCAGCTTGGATTGACTGAATGGCTAATTCTTCATTAGTATTCGAGGTCAAAACTACTATGGGAGTATTGAGGCTGTATTTTTTTAACCGCGCAACGGTATCTATTCCTCGACTGTCAGGTAGTGAAAGGTCTAATAAAATTACGTCGAAATTTTCTTGATTGAGGAGTTGCTGCGCTCTGCTGACGCGCTCTACTCTGGTAATAGATAAGTGCGGCGCAAAATTGCTGGTCAATAAAAATTCTTCAATTAATTCGGCTTCCTCTAAATTATCTTCTACTACTAGAAGTTTCAATCCCTGGTTTGTTATATCTTTTTTAAAAAATGTTGTCATTTTCATTAACCATAAACGTTAAGAGAATTATCTACATTTGTAAGTAGGAGGACATCATTAAACCTAAACATTGCTTCTGAAAGCAGGGTATCTCACTCTTTTCTCTGGCGCTCTTGATATATAACTAAATTTTTCTGCCTTCTGCCTTCTACTTATCAAAAAGTATGTTGTCAAACAGTTGCTTTGTCAACAAAACTTTAAACTATTTTAATTATTTTGCTAAGTTACTGGCAGCAGCTATTTAAACCGATGCGGGTGAGAATTAAGGCTTGGAAACTACTTGACAAATCCGATTTCTGCCTTTTGCTTTAGCTTGATAGAGGGCGCGATCGGCACTCTGAATTAGGCTGTCGGGAGAAGCATCAGCAAGGGGAAGTGCGCTAGCAATTCCAAAACTGAGGGTGATGTACGGGTTAATACTGGATTGGGGGTGGGGAAGCTTCAGTATTTCTACGGAGGTGCGAATTGCTCTGGCGACAGCGATCGCGCCTTCTATGCTTGTATTTGGCAGAAGTACGGTAAATTCTTCACCGCCGTAACGGGCAGCTAAATCGGCCGGACGTTTGATAGAGGTGGCGATCGCACAGGCAACTCGGACTAAACAGGCATCGCCAGCAGGATGACCCCAGCAATCGTTATAAAGCTTAAAAAAGTCGATATCACAGATAATTAAAGATAGCGAAACTAGCTCTCGCGCGCACCGCCGCCACTCCAAGTTTAAGGCGCGATTAAATTGGCGACGGTTGGCAATTCCGGTTAATTCATCTGTAGTCGCCAGTCGCTGCAATTTGCGGTTAGCTATCTCTAAGTGGCCGTAAAGTTCTGACTGCTGAATAGCAAGTGCTACTTGATTTGCCAACTGCTGCAAAAAATCCACTTCCCACTGTTGCCACTGCCTAGAATTACTGCAATGATATACTGCCAATATCCCCCAAAGCAGATGTTTTTTGGGCAAACGATCGAGTAAAATTTTCTCCCCCTCTTCCCATTTTTCAATCTCTTCATCTCCCCCTTTTTCGCTATCCCACTTTTGCCTTCTCAGTTCTGATGTTTGCCATATAGGTACTGTCAAAACTGCTTTAATATGAAATTCGGCAAACAATTTTTTGTCTTCTGCATCTAGTTGTGCCGTATTGATATCTTCTACTGCCACAAAAGATTCCGTCTTGCTTACCCAGTCACAAGAAAGAGCTAAAGGTGCATCAATATCTCGGCTACCAACATAGCAGTTAAAAGACCCATCAGATGCGATCGCAGCACCTTCTTTCTCCTCTTGTCCTGCTTTTGTGGAACCTCGGCACCGATAAATTACAACGCGGTCAGTTTTCAGAAATTGTCGCACTTCTGCTACTGTCTTATGAAGAATATTGGCTAGTTGAATAGAACCACCTGCAAACACGCTGGCCGGCACATCAGAGTAGTAATCTAAATCGCTATTGGGTAGAGAAATTGAAATAATTGAAGAGCGGATACGCTCGATCATTCGCCCTAAAAGTTGCTCTCTTTGGGCTACTTGCCGCAAGGCTTCCTCCGTTCGCGATCGCGCGATCGCGTAATGCACAGCACGAACTAGCAATTGCCCGGAAAACCCCCTTTTGACTAGGTAATCCTGTGCTCCACAGCGTACTGCTTCAATTGCCATGTTTTCATCATTGAGTGAAGTTAAAACGACTATTGGAGCAGTTAATGCTTGTGCTTTCACGCTTTTGACAGTATCAATTCCAAAGCTGTCCGGTAAAGACAAATCTAATAAAATCGCGTCAAACTCTCCCTCTAGCAAACTTTTTAGCGCTAAGCTGAGGCGAGCAACTGTTTTGACCCGAATCTCGATATTACTGACTGAATCTAAAAACTCTTCTATCAGTTCGGCATCTACAGGGTCATCCTCCACCAAAAGAATTTTAAGCAATTGGTTAGGCGGAAGCACAACTTTAGCAGTGCGATCGGTGGGACGATATATCATCAGCCTATAGATAGTATTGGTCGTTAGCACGTCTGTTAATACCTACTACTCACAATATACCTAAAATATGCAAATAAGGGAAATTTTAAAAAATCTTATAAGTATTTGGCTCTAATTAAACCTAAAATACTGATTCTCAGAAAGCGCCCTGATAATAGTCACTTCCCTTTTGCCTTAGCTTGAGCCTTAGTCTGAGCCTTCTACTTAGTAAATCTCTCTAACTTTATGCTAAAATAATGTGATTAAAATTGGCAGCCTCATAAAACTCAACTCAAAACCACGCAGTGTTGCGAGGTACGAAGCAATCTCACAACTTAAAACTCCGGTGGTAGGGAGATGATTTCAAACCAGTAACGGCACAAGGTATTCATCACCTCAACTAAGGCCTCAAAAGTTATAGGTTTAACTATGAAAGAATTAGCACCCAAGCGGTAGCAGTGAAGGATATCTCCATCTTGCTGTGAGGTAGTTAGTATCACTATCGGGATGTGGCGGAAGTTGGGGTCAGACTTAATCATCGCTAGGGCCTCTCTACCGTCCAACTTCGGCATATTCAAATCTAGTAAGATGAGATTTGGGCAGGGTGAATTATTAGGATCGCCATATCGATCGCGGCGATACAAATAGTCTAGCAGTTTTTCGCCATTTTCAACACAGTAAAATGCGATCGCTAATGGAACTTCTCGCACTGCCTCCTGCACTAGAAAACAGACATCCTCGCTGTCATTAGCCATTAAAATAGTAAATGTTTTTATCTCAGAGGCCACAGCTTTATTCACTCGCGGTGACTTTGGGACACTACGCAAATTTGAATAATTATCAATTATGCGTCAGACGACAACCTTGATAGTAGAAATAAGCTGATTCTGCATGGCAGGGTTGATTAACTGACAAATTCCCCAAAGTTTCTTGGCGGTATTTATAATAATAGATGGTAGGTTCAGTACCATCCGCAATCACCAGCCAGTTCTTATGTATTTATACATAAATAATACCTAGCCTCTTGAGGTCGCACAGCTTCGCCCACTATCTCCTAATTGGTAATTATAGCAGTATCAGGACTTACGCACCCAACCACAAAAACCGAGTTTTTTACGAAAATACTTCGTTATGACCCAGAAATTCTCTCAAAAACTGTTCGGCTGACGCTCACGGCCCAAGCCCGGTTTCTGTGACGACCTGCGTAAGTCCTAAGTATATTACAGTTTAATATAGGGAAGAGTAAAATAAAAAATTGCGCCAGCACCTAGTTGAGATTCTACCCAAATTTGGCCGCCATGACGTTCCACAATCTTTTGACAAATTGCTAAACCAATGCCAGTACCAGTATATTCTTCCTGTGTATGCAGTCGCTGAAAAATTTGGAATATTCGCTCTGAATGTTTGGAATCAATGCCAATTCCATTATCGCTGACAGAGAATAACCAGTCTGTTTCCCGACGCTCAGCATTAAGGTGAATTATCGGGGGCTCGTCGCGGCGATACTTAATAGCATTCCCAATTAAATTCTGAAACACTTGCACCATTTGAGAACAATCCCCGATGACTGTAGGTAAGTCACAGCGGCTAACAGTGGCTTGATTTTTGCGGATGGCTAAGTGTAAGTTACCACAAGCTTCTTCAAAAATTTGATTGCAATCTGTTGGCTCAAAATCTTTACTTTTCTTACTAACCCGCGAATATTCTAGCAAATCATCAATTAGCGACTGCATACGCACAGAGCCTTTAATCATTTTCTGAATAAACTTCATCGCATTAGCGTCAATTTTGTCTCTGTAGCGCCCTTCTAAAAGTTGAGCATAGCTGGCTATTGTTGATAGAGGTGCTTGCAAATCGTGGGAAGCAACATAAGCAAACTGTTCGAGTTCCGCATTAGAACGAGCCAATTCTTCTTCTGCTTGTTTGCGGGCTGTAATGTTGTGAAAAGTCACTGCGAAGCCGTCATTTAACTTAACAGCAACAATTTGCAACCAACAAGGACTAAGCTTTTCCTGTTCGTAATAAAACTCTGTATCTAGTGGCTCTCCTGTTTCGACTACAGAAACATATAAATCAAAGAGACCATTTTTGCGATGCAGAGGCATTTCTTCTAACAAATATTTACCAACTAGCTCTTCTGATTTGAGATCTAAGATGGCTTCAACCGAGTGGTTCACCAAAATCCATTGGAAATCAACAATCTTTCTCTCTTGGTTCCTGACAGTAGCAAAAGCGGCTATCCCATCGAGAGAGCTGTTCAATATACTTGCTATAAGTGACTGCGACTGTTGCAAGAGAGCATTTTGCTCTTCTAATTTATTTTGCAGCTTTTGAAGGGCAATTTGGGTATCAATTCGAGCTAAAACTTCTTCCACTTGAAACGGCTTAGTAATATAATCTACGCCCCCCACTTGAAAAGCTTTAATTTTATATTGAACATCATCTAAACCGCTTAAGAAAATGATGGGAACTGAGCGAGTTGATTCCATAGATTTCAGCTTTTGACAAAGTTCATAGCCGTCCATATCCGGCATCATAATATCAAGTAAAATTAAATTGGGTGGAGAGCCAAGCGCGGCATTAAGCCCTAATTGACCAGAGATCGCCCTTTTAACGTTATACCCCTGATCTGTCAGAATCTTTGATAAAAACCGTAAATTACTGGGTTGATCGTCCACAATTAATATTTTGAGCTTATTATTATCCATTGTCTTCATATTAAATTGGCTATACAATAGCTAAATCAAATAGTTTTTAGGAATTTCAGTAACTACCAGCGAGCATCGTCAACTTATTCATGCCCAAGTTCTGATTCTATAATTGATTGAGTTATACGCACTATTCTATCAAGACGGAAATCCTCTAGCAAATCTTTTAAAGCATCACCTAAAACCACAAAATTTTCTGGTATTTTGTCAATTAACTGGCAGACTAAATCTTCATTAACTTCGTTAGCGGCCTGATTTAGCTGTTGTACCCAATTCAATGGCATCTGACTCAGCAGAGGCAAAAAGAAGGAATCGGGTCTTTCGCTGATAAAATAACGCAGACCTGGGGTAGTATTTATGACTGGGGGTAACTGCTCGTAAATATAGCGCACTCCTAAGAACTCTGTCATCTTTTCAAAGATTACCTGTTCTTGGAAAGGTTTACGAACAAAATCATCGCAACCTGCTGCGATAATTTCGTCCCGTCTTTCTTCAAAGGCACTGGCAGTTAGAGCAATAATTACAGTATGATAACTATTAATTGGGGATTGATGATTGATTAATGATTTCTCCTGTTTCTCCCTTTCTTTAGCTCTAATTTGTATTGCAACTTCCATACCATCAATTACAGGCATCCGCGTATCAAGTAAAATTAAATGTGGCTGCCAACTATCCCAGAGAGTCAGTGCTTGTTCGCCATTTTCAGCTTCTAGAACTTCAAAACCTATTGGTTGGAGCAACTTAACTAATAGCAAGCGATTTTCTTGAGTATCGTCAACTACTAAAATCCGATAACTTCCTTGGTCTGCCTCTAATGTGCTCACCCGTTGCAGGGGTTGCTCTATGACTTCATAAGCGTCTGCTCGGCTAATTTGGATATTAAATTTAAAAATTGTTCCTTTATTTAAAGCACTGACTGCTGTAATATTTCCCTTTAAGAGCTGTACAAATTTTCTAGTAATAGTTAAACCTAATCCTGTGCCTTCGGCGGATTTACGACCAGCTTCGCTTTGTACAAAAGCATCAAATAAACTGTCAATTTCTTCTGGTGCTATTCCAACCCCAGTATCTTCTACTTCAAAGGTGATTGGGAATGGTTCGCTCTCGGAAACCGTTGTATGCACTAATCCAGGTTTTGACTCTATCCCACCCAAATTTACTCGTAAAGTAACACTACCATTTTCAGTGAATTTAATTGCATTTCCTAGCAAGTTAATTAAACATATACGCAATTTTTTTTCATCAGCTTTGATATAGTGAGGCACATCAGGATGCACGGTAAATCTCAGTTTTAAACCTTTTTTTTCTGCTTTGAAGTGAAACATCTCTTCAAGAGTGTCAAGAAGTCGATATAGGTCAAAGCTGGTTTCGGATATAGTAATTATACCGGCTTCGATTTTGGACATATCCAAAACATCATTAATCAAATCCAGTAAGTGTTCGCCACTGCGGTTAATAATCCTCAGATTTTCCAACTGATCCGTACTGAGGAAAGGGTCGCGAATCATGACTTGGGTAAAGCCTAAAATAGCATTGAGAGGGGTACGTAATTCGTGGCTCATATTGGCGAGAAATTCACTTTTAGCTTTGGAGGCAGCGGCGGCAGATTCTTCTGCTTTTTTGCGTTCAACTATTTCTTTTTGCAGTTGTTCATTTTGCTGAATCAGTTGTTTTTGCAGTCTTTGAATAGTCAGTTGATGTTCAACTCTGGCAACAACTTCTTCTACTTGGAATGGTTTGGTGATATAGTCTTCGCCGCCGACCTGAAAAGCCTTAACTTTATCCAATACTTCATCTAAAGCGCTAATAAAGATTACGGGAATTTTTGAGGTCTGGGAATCAGCTTTTAGTTCTTCGCAAACTTCATACCCATTCGTGTCGGGCATTCTGATGTCGAGTAAAATTAGATCGGGGGGAGCTGAACGTGCTGCTCTGACTGCCATTTTGCCGTTAATTACGCCTCTGACTTTATATCCACTTTCAGACAAGGTTGCAGATAAAACTTGTAAGTTTTCTGGAGTGTCGTCAACGATTAAAATGTTACCTTTATTAATTTCTGTGTGATTGCTAGTCATTTTATTGGCTGATTGCTAATTTTGGGGGTTGATTGCAAATCGCTAATCGCTAATTGCTTTCCTTCGATTAGCTATTAGAGAGTATTAAAAAAAATTAACTACAAATTTCTAAGTTCCTCAATTAAATCCAGAATTTTATCACAGCGGAAGTTATTGACTAGCTGTGCTAATGCTTTACTCAAATTAGCGCGCTCGCTAGGTATTTCGGAAAGCAACTGAAAAATGTTGTCGTTATCAACAGAGTCAGCCGCATCGTACAATTTATCGATCCACTCAAGAGGCATCCCTTGGAAAGATGAAGGCTCTAAAATAAAGGATGAATCTGATTGTCCGCTTTCTGATTCCTGATTTGTTAAAGATGGGGATCGCCTTCCGCTTGGGGACGAAGATAAAACTTGTTCTTCATAAAGATAACGTACTCCTAAATATTTAGCCATCTTTTCTAAGATCACCTGTTCTCGAAACGGCTTGGCTACAAAGTCATCACAACCTGTTGATAAAATAATAGATCGCTCTTCATCAAAAGCACTTGCTGTCAGGGCAATAATTACTGTTGCCTGACCTTTTAAATGGGCTTTAATTCGTTTTGTGGCTTCATACCCGTCCATCACTGGCATCCTCATATCCATCAAAATTAGGTGGGGTTCCCAACTAGACCACAAATCAACAGCAACTGCTCCATTTTCGGCGGCGCGCACACAAAAGCCGAGTGATGTCAGCAATCTTACTAGCAGAAGTCGGCTTTCAATACGATCGTCAACGGCTAAGATCCGGTATTCTGGTTGTCCTGCTTCTAGTCCAATGACCCGCCTAGTTGTTTCTGACCCTTGAATTTCAACTATATCAGGAAGACTAATTTCAATGTTGAATTTGAAAATACTTCCCTTATTTATATCGCTATTGACGGTAATATCTCCTCCCATTAATTGCACAAATTGTCTGCTAATTGGTAAACCTAAACCAGTTCCTTCTTGAGCTTTCATACCTGATTCTGTTTGTACGAAAGGCTTAAATAAGTTGTCTATTTCTTCGGGTGCAATTCCCAAACCAGTATCTTCAATCTCAAACTGAAGGAAGAAAGAAGAATCATCAGAAAAGCAGAGCGAATTTTTTATATTTTTAGTTGACTCTGTTAACTCCCAATTGTAGATTTTCTCCTGGTTTTTGGCGATCTCTATTGGCTCTAAATCTATAGATTTTAATTGCTTTACGGGGAAATTATCTTTTTGACTTATTCTTTCATCTTCTTTCTTTTTTATTGCTTCTTCTTTCATTCTGACACGCAATGTCACTCCCCCTTCTTGCGTAAACTTGATCGCATTTCCTAAAATATTAATTAAGGTTTGGCGTAATTTACTTTCATCTGTTTGCACATATTGGGGAAGGTCTGGGGCAATATCAATAATTAGCTGCAAATTCTTTTTTTCTGCTTGTAACTGAAACATCTTCTCTATACTTTCTAGCAGGCGATAGAGATCGAAATTGTTTTTATTAACCGTCACCTGACCTACTTCTATTTTGGACATTTGCAGAATATTGTTGATCAGATTAAGTAAATGTTCTCCACTACGGCTAATAATTCCTAAGTGTTCTTTTTGCTCGAATTTGAGGGACGAATCACGGGCTAGCAATTGGGTAAAACCGAGAATAGCATTCAGAGGAGTACGCAGTTCGTGGCTCATATTTGAAAGGAACTCGCTTTTCGCTCGGTTGGCTTTATCAGCAGCTTCTTTTGCCTTTTGCACCGCTATTTCTGCCTGTTTTCTGTCGCTAATATCCATCATGATTATCAATAGTTTCTGTACTTGTCCCTGCTGATTTAAAACTGGTTCTCCTCTGGCTTCTATGTGGCGAATAGAACCGTTAGATCGTACAATTCGATATTCTATTTTCTGGATTTTACCTTCAACAAGAGTGCTGTTAAATTTTTTTTCCCAAAGTTCTCTGTCGTCGGGATGAATGTACTGACGAAACTCCTCACAAGTGGGTTTAGGTTGATTTGGATCGAGATCAAAGATTCGGAAGAGTTCTTCTGACCAAGTAGTATTATTATTCAATAGATCGACTTCGCAACTACCAACATGGGCTATTCGCTGAGCTGCTGCTAAAAAAGCTTCTGAGGCGCGAAGTTTTTCTTCTGCCCGTTTGCGATCGCTGATATCCTGACTGACAGAAATTACGCAGGTTTGTCCTTGGATCTCAATGATTTCTGCTGAGAGGAGCGCTGTTCTGATTTCGCCTGTTTTTGGGCAAAATTGAAATTCATAGTTGCGAACTATACCTTGTTCTGCTAAGCCTTGAAAAAGGCGAGCGCGGTCTTTTTCATTGGCCCAAAGACCTAGCTCAATAGCAGTTTTACCAATGATTTCTTCGGAGGTGCAACTAATCATAGCGCAGAAAGCATCATTAACTTCGATATGTTGTCCGTCGCTAAGTCTAGTAATAGTAATTGGGTTGGGAGAAGATCGAAAAGCCTTAGCAAACTTTTCCTCAGAAAGTCGCAGTTCAGCCGTCCGCTGCTCTACCAGCGTTTCTAGTTCCTCATTTAGCTGCTGAAGTTTAACATTTTGATCTGCTAGTTGTTTGTCCTGAGAATAACTGCGAATTGCTTCTCTTACGGTCAAAATCAGGTCGGACTGGTGCCAAGGTTTAGCGATGTAACGATATAGTTGAGCATATTTAATAGCATTGGAAACAGCTTGCAAATCAGCTTGCCCGGTTAGCAAAATTTTGATTGTTTTCGGGGAAATACTGTGAATCTGCTTTAACAATTCATCCCCTTTTATATCGGGCATGAAGTAATCAGAAATCACTAAAGGTACTTCGCATCCCTCTTCGTCGATCAGCTCAGTTACTAACTCTAAAGCATCGACCCCTCCTTCCGCAGTTTCAATTGTATATTCTTCCCCCAGCGCCTTTTTTAGCTCAATTTTCAAACTTTCTAAAATTGTCGGTTCATCATCAACACAGATAATTACAGGTTTATTCATGATTTTTTCAACCCAGATTTTATCGTTGAAATCAATTCCTTCCTGTCCCAAGGCTTGTGCAAGCAAGCGTGTAGTTCCGCCTTCTTCTTAGCCCGATCGATAGCTGACTCATCGGCTTGACCTGTCAACATTACCTTAACAATATTTGGATATTTTTCATGAACTTTAATTAGAAATTCATCTCCCTTAATACCGGGCATTAACCAATCAGAAACAATCACTAAAATATCAGTCTCTTCATCTTTTAATTCTTCAATTACTTCTAATGCTTCGTCGGCACTTTCTGCCACTTCGTAGGCATAAGTATCCCCAAACTCTTTTTTGAGTTGGATTTTCAAACTATTTAAAACCACTATTTCATCATCCACACATAAAATTGCTGACTTAGACATGAATTTCCCTCCTAGTTTTGATTGAACGGCAAAGAGACAGTAACTATTGTTTCTTTTACTTGGCGATACCCATAAATTTTACCCAGATCCCGATCCAATAATTTCTGTTGCACTATCTAAACCCAAATCGCTGCGCGATCCTGGGTTTAGTGGTAAAAAATGGAGCAAAAATTTTCGGTAGAATCTTTGGGGAAATGCCCTTAGCGCCATTAATATTTACCACTAGATTATTTGCCTGCCAACTTGCGATCGTATTTAAACCCCCTTATTACCCATGACTTGCCAAGCATTGTAAATCCGATTTATTCACAATTTATTGAGTTCATGAAGATAGCATAACATAAATAGCAACTCTCCTTCATAGTTTCTGTGCCGTTCCATACTCTCTTAGAGTTGGGTTGCGATCGAGAGTTGAGAGAGTATAAATATATCGATCGGTTCTAGGTAAGCCTTTTAACTCAGTTGTCCTCGCGCTAGCAGCGACAATTTACCCGAAAAATGGATGATGACCGGATTATATTTCTGTGCTTAGTTTAGAAGCAGCATTGGCTAAAACAAGTCTATATTTATGGCTATTTTACTAGATTTTAATTTCCCCTTAAAATTATTTTAGTTTGAATTGAGGGGCAAAACTACAGTAAATCGAGTTTTTCCTGACCAAGATTCTACTTGAATTTCGCCCTGATGTTTGTCAATGATTTTTTTGACAATATCTAACCCTAAACCGCTGCCTTCCCCAGGGGCTTTAGTAGTGAAGAATGGCTCAAATATTCTCGGCATAATCTCTGGAGGGATACCTTTCCCTGTATCGATGATGCTGACTAATAAGCTTTGCTCCTGTTGCTTGACTTCAATGTGTAAAGTGCCTCGATAATTCATCGCTTGCAAAGCATTATAAAGCAAGTTTGTCCAAACTTGATTCAGTTCATCAGGATAGCACAGTATATATGGCAAATTAGGGTCGTAGCTTCTAACTACTTCAACACCTTGTTTGATTTGGTAGTGGTAAAGAGTTAATACGGTTTCTATTCCCTCAGCGATATTTGCAGATACTTTTTTGCCAGAATTATCATAACGACCGTAACTTTTTAATGCAAATACTATTTTGGCAGCACGTTCTGTGGCAGTCGCAATCGTGCGGGTACTTTTCTGGACTGTGGCAAATTGATAGGCGGCTTGTAAAATAGTTTGACTATCGGCGGCTTTTAACAGAGGTAAAAATGGTTCGATTTCACCGCCGACACCGATATCTGCTAAGGTACAGGCAAGGCTGTCGGCTTCTGCAATTTCTTGCGATTCTAGCTGACGCTGCAAAGATTTTTTGAGCTGGCGTTTTTCTTTACTTGATAAGGTATCTGCTTGCTGGGTTGACTTTTGCAGCAGGGTAAAGAAATACTGTTGGCGTTCTAAGGATAGTTCTTGAAAAAATCTTGGTAAACGTTCTAAATTTTCTGTAAAAAACTCTAATATATTCTGTACAGAGGAGCGAATTGCTGCTAAAGGAGTATTGATTTCATGGGCTACTCCGGCAATTAGTTGTCCTAGAGCTGCCATTTTTTCTGAGTGAATTAACTCTTGTTGTGCTGTTTGCAAATTAGTAAGGACTAGCGCTAATTCTTGGTTGCTTGCTGCCAGTTGTGCCGTGCGTTCTTGCACTCGTTGTTCGAGTTCAGCGTTGAGGCGGCGCACTTCGGCTTCGGCTTCGGTGCGATCGCAAATTTCCTGCTTGAGTTGAGCGTTAGCTTGTCTCAGTTCCAGGGTTTGGTGTTTAATTTGTTCTTCTAAACTTTCATTTAGCTGCCGCAACTTCTCTTCTGCCTGTTGCCGCTGCGTTGCTTCCTGTTGCATTTTCTCATTAACTGTTCTCAACTCTTGGGTTTTTTCTGCGATGGTTTGCTGCAAAATTTCTACAGTAGCATACATTTCGATGGGATCTATTGCATACAACAGGGTAGATTGCGTCACAATTCCTACTAAATATCCATCTGTATCTACTACCACTAACCGCCTAATTTCGTGCTTTTGCATCATCTCATGTGTCTGCCAGAGATTAGTATTGAGTTGTACTGGTAGCAACGGAGAACTCATCAATTTTTCTGCGGGAATTTGGGCAATATCAAGTCCAGTCGCTGTAAATTTAACCAGATCTTTTTCGGTAATAATGCCAATAGGTTTGAGGGGTTTACCATTAGCAATCGCTTCTGAATAACCGCAAGATTGGCAAATAACTACGCAGCTTTTTCTGTTGGTTGCCATCTGCTGAGCAACTTCAAAAACTGAAGCATTTGCAGGGGCAGTAATTACCGCTGTTGTCATAATTTCTCCTACGCGCCCCATTTGCAGCAAGTCAGTGGGTTTGAGAACCTGTCGCAAACTATCGGGGGTGACAACACCAATCGGGTATCCTTGCTCGTCTACGATGGGCAGGTGGCGAATTTTGGAGGAACGGAACAGGGCTAATACTGAGTAGATATCGCCAGCTTCTAGAAAGGCGATCGTAATCAAATTTTGCGTCATTACTTGGGAGATAGCAACTCCTTCTAAAGGGGTTTTACTAGCAGTGAGTTTGACTACATCGCGCTCGGTAAAAATCCCCATTAACTTGTTTTTTTCTACTATCAATGTATAGCTAGCGCGAGAGTAACTCATGGCTGCGATCGCTTCCGTAACAGGAACGCCCGGAGCTATTAGCAATGGATTGCGATCGATTGCTCGCTCTAGTAAACTTTGTGTATCAGAAAGATTTTGTGACATGGGAAAGCCCTAAAAGGTGATCGGGAATGACACAGTAAATATCGTTTTACCAGGCAGGGAGTTAACTTCTATTTTACCAGTATGCCTTTCAATAATTTTTCTGGCAATATCCAATCCCAAGCCGCTGCCTTCTCCAGGTAGTTTTGTGGTAAAAAATGGCTCGAATATTCTTGGTATAATCTCAGGAGATATGCCTTTACCGCTATCGATTATCTTAACTAAGATAGTTCTATTTTGTTGTTTTACTTCTATTGTTAAGGTTCCTTTGTAGTCCATTGCTTGCAGCGCATTGTGAATAAGATTTGTCCAAACTTGATTGAGTTCATCGGGATAGCAGAGAACAGACGGTAAATCGGGTTCGTAGTTCCTGATTACTTCGACTCCCTGTTTAAATTGGTTATGATAAAGAGTTAATACAGTTTCAATTCCCTCCACGATATTAGCTACTACTTTTTTACCAGAATGATCGTAACGAGCATAACTTTTCAAGGCAAATACTATTTTTGCTGCTCTATCTGTGGCTGTTTTAATAGTAGCAGCACTTTTTTGGATGCTAGAAATTTGATATGCTCGCTGTAAAATTATAGCGTTGCTCTGGTCTTGTATACATGGCAAAAAAGGTTGTACATTATCGTAGACTCCGATATCAATTAGGGTGTCAGCAATCGTGTCAGCTTTTTCAATGGTGTGGGCTTGAAGTTCCAGAATTAAAGCTTTTTTTAATTGTCTTTTTTCTTTACTAGATAAGGTCATTTGTTGATGGGTAGAATTTTCCAGCAAGGTAAAGAAATCAGAGTAGCGCTCTGGTGATAGCTGTTGGAAAAATTCGGGTAACTCCGAGAAGTCGCTCGCGAAGAAATCGATAATATTTTCAACGGACGAGCGAATGGCTGCTAGAGGAGTATTAACTTCATGGGCAACTCCGGCAATAAGTTGTCCCAGTGCTGCCATTTTTTCTGATATAATTAATTCTTGTTGTGCGGCTTTGAGATGTTCAATAACTTGGGAAAGTTCTTGGGTACGTTCTTGCACTTCGATTTCTAAATTGCGGTTATATTCTGCTAATAATTTCTCTGCTTGTTTGCGCTGGGTAATATCTGTAAAAGCTGCAAGCGCGTAAGCAATATTTCCCTGTTCGTCATATATAGGAGTTCCCCAAACTTCTATGGGAATAATCTTGTCAGGTTGGTGGATTTCCATATTGTCAATGTTGACACTTTTTCCTTGCAGCGCACATCTAATAGGATCGTATTCTTTGGGGTAAATTTCTTTACTGTCCGCGAGATACATTTGGTAGATTTCTCTTAATTGGTCGGCAGTAGCATCAGCAACTAAACCTTTTGCTAGCAACTGCTCAGCGTGAGAATTCACATAGTAGGGTTGACCCTGATCGTTGACAATAAACACGCCTACAGGCATCGCTTCCAGAAATTGAGCCAGCCGTTGTTCGCTGTCTTGCAATTTCTTAAAATACCTTTGTAATTCCTCTGCCATCCGGTTAAAAGACTGAGCTAGCTCCCCAAATTCATTAGAAGTAACAATATTAACTCTACTGCCAAACTCGCCACCACTAATTCTAGATGCAGCAGCAGCCAGGTATTTTAAGGGAATAGTAATTGACCTAGAAAAAATGATTCCCAAAGCAACTGCTGCCAGCGCAGCTATTAGAGTCGCGCCGCTCATTACTAACACCATTGAGCGCACGGGAGCATAGGCTTCCGATGTGGGGAGTTCTACAGCAACCATCCATTGTACCCGTCGCACTATGGTAGCTGTTCCGACAACTTCTTCGCCGTTTAATCCTTGATAAACAATAGCTGGCTGTATCTCTGGAGATAAGGATAATTTGAATAATTCTCGCACAAATGGACGGTCTTTGAGGTTTTGCAGGTTAAATCTACTAGGGTTGCTGTCTTTTCTGGCGATTAAAACTGAACGGTTGTCTAAAATATAGGCATAGCCAGTTTTTCCAACTTGCGTCCTATCCACAATTTGAGTCAAAAAATTGAGATTAATTTTGGCAAATAAGATGCCAGCAATTTTATTTTGACTATTGCGGATGGGAAGGGCTAAAGTAGCGACAGGTAAATTTATTTCGGAGTCAATTTCCACTGGACTGATATAATTTTGACCCATTCTAAATATTTCTAAAAACATCGGTGAATTACCAGATATTTGAAGTAAAAGTGAACTGGAAAAAGAGATAGGTGCGTAGGGTGACATTGCCTGCACGACTTGACCGCGCTCGTTGAGAATGCCAACTATTTCATAGGCGCTATTGCTATTTGCCAATCCATCTAGAATCCGGCGCTGAGTTTCCGAGTTAAAATCTGTTAAGCCGCGCAGTTCAGAGAGATAGTTAAGCTGGCGCTGCAAGTTGTCTAAATAACCGCTAATTTTGTTAGCTGCTCCCTGCGCTCGCTCTTGCTGAAGTAACCTAGTTTGTTCTGCTTGTTCGCGAAAACTGAGATAGGTTAATGCACTTCCAGCTATTAGTACGCTGGAGACAACGATCGCAACTAAACCATAACGGAGCTGATTAGCGATTGACAGCATTTTATTTTTGTGACTTACTATTTTAGCTTCGTTCATTGAAAGGGGCCCCATTGACTAAATCCCTGCTTCCATACAGCATCCTCTACCCAAATTCGCTTTTTAAGTAGCCCTAAACGAAAAAAGGTTTCAGCAATCCGCTGCTGTTCTTCAATCGCTCGATCTTGAATAGGTATTGCGTCATAGCGGCGGCTTTTAGTTACTATTAAAGCTGTGGCAGGTTTCATCCTTATGCTAGTAGTTAAAATTTGAGCAGCTTGTTCGGGGTAATTAGTTATCCAAATGCCGATCTTATGCGCTTCTTCTATTACAATTTTGATAATCTCCGCACGGTCGTTCGCGAAGGAACGAGTCGCGATATAAAAATTTCTGTCATTCATTAGCCCGTCGGTATTAGTCAGGAGGCGAACGGGCGTATTTTCTTGCAACTCAGCTAAAAATGGATTCCAGCCAGCCCAAACATCGACTTTTCCCTGCTTAAATGCTGCCTGTCCTTGAGGCGGTAGTAAATCTACAAATTCTATATCTTTTAGTGTCAAACCACCTTTACTCAAGGCCTGAATTAAAAGATATTGACCTGCGGATGCCTTTGTTGCTGTTATTTTCTTTCCTTTTAGATCCGCTAGCGTGCGAATGGGCGAATCTTTAGGAACTAAAATACCCATACTTTCAGGCGTTGATGAATCATTAGCAATATAGACAAAATCTACCCCATTAGCTTGAGCAAATATGGGCGGGATAACTCCAGCATAACCCAGATCGATTTTTCCTTCCCCCATTGCTTCTAGGATCTGTCTACCTGCGGAAAATTCAGTCCATTCTACTGAAAAACCCATTGATTCTAAGCGCTTTTCTAGAGTAGCTTGATTTTTGAGATAAACTAGGGTTCCGTGAGGTTGATGACCGATACGAATAACTTTTGTTTGTGAGTGGAAATCTTGGAGTTGAGATGTGTTAAGCGAGTGTGGTAAAATGTAGCTGCCGAGCATTAAACTCAAGCATAAGCCTAGAAGAAATAATACTAGAAAGGTCAATTTCCAATGCTGTTTGATTTTAGTTAAAACAGATAGGAATGAGGAGCGAAGCCGCGAAAAATCCATTTTTTTGTTGATTGGTAATTGTCATGCTTTAATTTAGACAGGAATTACACATTTATTATGTAATATTGCTCAAAAATTTTCCAGCTTGAGGGTCAGGAAATAGGATGGGCGAACTTAAGGGAGTTAATCAATTATTACACCTCAACTGCTTACTGCGTCAATACCTTTCCCGACAAGGCATACAAGATTTTCCCAATAAATTTTCAGCCATTTTACTAACTCCCTAATCTTCCCGGCAACAATCTTGCTTAAATTTTTATAGTAGTAGTAATCTTAACGGACAGCGCTTGTTACTATAAATGATTCAATACCTAAAATCAGTTCTTACTGCCTCAGCCATTGTCTTCGTAAGTTCCGCTCTAGCAAGCAGTCCCGCTATCGGCCAAACTGCTACATTTTTCTGCGGTACTTCCAGTGGCAATCCAGCTACAATTGCTACCCAAGAAGGTAAGAATATTCCTGTTATCTTGTGGGTAGCTGATAACTATTTCTCGGAATCAGGAGAGGATGCTATCACCAGATGTACGCGAGTGTCAGGAATTTTAAATACTTACCGTCAGCAAGGAAACTGGAATAATATTATTACAGCCACTAAATCTCAAAATGGACAGTCGCTTATTTGTGCAGCTAATTCTCAAGATGGTTCCTGTAGATTATTGTATCAAGTTCCCAAAGGTCTAACTCCCGAACAAGCCAGACAAGAACTGATTAAAAGAGTTAATAATCCTAGTTTAAATACACCACCTATCCAGGTAAATTGATTGATTATAGCTAGGGGCTAGGGGCTAGGGACTAGGGACTAGGGACTAGGGAAGAAGGGAATAGAATAAGTGGGTTTCAGTAATTTAGAATGTCCTAACCGCCTTGGCGGTTGCTATAATTGTATCAAACCAATAAAAAAGTCCGCATAGGCGGACTTCGTTTATGTAGTAGCGATTTTAATCGCCCGATTTCTCACGTAACGCCGCCTTCTTGGCAGTTCAATTACTTTCAATCGCCGGAGCTCTCAAAGAAACAAATTTCTCACTCTTAGCTTTCGCCACCAAAGAAGGCACGGAATCTCGCAACCTCGCTGTCAACTGTACAGTAGTTGCGTCATAAACCTGAGTCAAAATCTTCGGATACAAACCAATCCCAATAATGGGAACCAACAGACAGGCAATAATAAACACCTCTCGCGGTTCCGCATCCACTAGAGCTTCGTGTTCCACCAACTCCTTATTCTCAGGCCCATACAAAATTTCGCGCAGCATAGATAGCAGATAAATCGGAGTCAAAATTACCCCAACCGCTGCTAAACAGACCACAATTACTTTAAACGTAGGATTGTAAGCATCACTTGTGGCAAAGCCTACAAACACCATTAATTCTGCTACAAAACCGCTCATTCCCGGCAAGGCTAAAGAGGCCATTGAGCAAGCAGTCCACATCGCAAAAACTTTCTTCATTTTCTTACCCACACCGCCCATTTCATCGAGCATCAGCGTGTGAGTGCGGTCGTAAGTACAACCCACTAAAAAGAACAAACTTGCCCCAATTAAACCGTGCGAAACCATTTGCAGCACCGCACCACTCATGCCCAACTCTGTAAACGAACCTAGACCAATCAATACAAACCCCATGTGGGAAATTGAAGAATAGGCAATCTTGCGTTTTAAGTTACGTTGAGCAAAGGAAGTAAGCGCTGCATAAATGATATTCACCACACCTAAAATTACCAACATCGGCGCAAACACAGCGTGAGCATCTGGCAGCATTCCGGCATTCATCCGAAACAAAGCATAGCCGCCCATTTTCAGCAGAATACCTGCTAGCAACATATGTGCTGGTGCTGTTGCTTCTCCGTGAGCATCAGGGAGCCAAGTATGGAGGGGGAAAATCGGTAACTTTACGCCATAAGCTATGAGGAAACCCCCGTATAACCATAACTGCAAAGTTAAACCGATATCCTTATTTGCAATTGCCCGCATATCAAAGGTGACGGTATCGCCATAAAAGGCCATCGCCAATGCGGCAAGCAAAATAAACAGGGAGCCACCTGCCGTGTAGAGGATAAACTTAGTCGCCGCATAAAGCCGCTTCTTGCCGCCCCAAATTGATAAAATTAGGTAAACTGGTACTAATTCCAGTTCCCAAACTAAGAAAAACAACAGCATATCCTGCACGGCAAAAACTGCAATTTGTCCGCCGTACATTGCCAACATCAAGAAGTAGAAAAGCTTCGGCTTAAAAGTGACCGGCCAAGCAGCTAAAATTGCTAAAGTAGTAATAAAACCAGTTAGCAAAATCAGGGGCATTGACAAGCCATCAGCACCCACAGACCACCTTAAGTCAATTTGCGGAACCCAAGAGTAACTTTCCACCAATTGCAGTCCTGGGTTATTAATGTCATACCCAGTGTAGAAAGCACAGACAATCAGAGCAAAATCAATCAGTCCTACAATCAGAGCATACCACCGTACAGTCTTGCCGTCCTTATCTGGAATGATAGGAATGAACAGCGATGCGAAGATAGGAAACAGGATTACGGTTGTTAGCCAGGGAAAATTAGCTGTATCCATTGTGTTCAGAAGGGGCTAGGGGCTAGGGGCTAGGGGTTAGGGAAGAAGAGAAGAGGGAAGAGGATTTTCCCCTAATTATCCAGTTAACGGTTAACTGTTAACCGTTAACGGTTAACAGTTAACTCATCCCAGAAACAACCACAAAACCCAAAACTGCGACAAACACAATCAGGGCATAAAATTGAGCGCGACCGTTCTCAAAATACTTCAAAGCTTCGCCACTAATTAGCGTCACTAAACCAGTCAAATTGACTAGACCATCGACTACTTTAAAATCGACTTCCATGACTTGCCGAGCTAAACGGCGGCTGCCTTTAACAAATAGGGCATCATTGATATCATCCAAGTACCACTTATTGAGGGAGAACTCGTAAAGTGGCTTGATTTTTTGGGCGATCGCACTGGGATCGATCTTCCGGCTCAAATACATCAGAGAAGCCAAAGTAATGCCGATTAAAGCAATACCTACAGAACTTCCCCCCATAATCAAGAATTCCGTCAAATCGAACTCATGGGCTGTTTCTAGCACTTCTCCGGGAGCATGAACAAACTCCTCAAAGTAATTGGCAAACGGCGTACCCACAAAACCAATCAGCATTGAAGGTATTGCCAATACCATCAAAGGCCCCGCCATAGTTAGCGGTGACTCATGAGGAGAATGGCTGTGTCCGTGTTCGTCGTGAGAATGCTCGTCCTTGGTATGATCCAATTCCTTGACGTGCATGGCACCGGGGCCGAAAGCCATAGCAGGCATCATTGGTTGCAGAAGTTGCTGCTTAATTGCCTGATTATTGCCTCGGAATTCGCCCTCAAAGGTGCTGAAATACATCCGAAACATATAAAAAGCCGTCATGCCGGCCGTAATCCAACCCACAATCCAGAGAGCGGGATTAGCTTCAAAAGCCTTGCTGAGAATCTCATCTTTCGACCAGAAACCGGCAAAAGGCGGAATTCCACAGATGGCTAAATTGCCAATGAAGAAGCATCCAGCCGTAATTGGCATATACTTCCGCAATCCACCCATCATCCTCATATCTTGAGCGAGAACAGGGTTATGGCCGACCACTGCTTCCATGCCGTGAATCACTGAGCCAGAGCACAGGAACAGCATCGCCTTAAAATAAGCGTGGGTCATCAAGTGGAACAGGCCAGCGCTATAAGCGCCAACGCCCATCGCCATCACCATGTAGCCTAATTGGGAAATGGTAGAGTAGGCCAAGCCTTTTTTGATGTCGTTTTGGGTGATAGCGATCGTCGCACCCAGAAACGCCGTGAAGCAACCCGTGTAGGCGATGAGAGTCATCACCGAGGGTACAGCTTCAAATACTGGATACATCCGAGCAATGAGGAAAACGCCGGCTGCTACCATCGTTGCGGCGTGGATCAGAGCAGAGATCGGCGTTGGGCCTTCCATTGCATCTGGAAGCCAAACGTGCAGGGGGAATTGAGCCGACTTTGCGGCGGGGCCTAAAAATACGAGGATGCCGAAGATAGTAGCGAGAGCAACGCTCAAGGTACCGGATTCGATCAGACTGTGGAGGCGATCGCCCATTACCTCAAAATCAAAACTACCAGTTGCCCAGTAAAGTCCTAGTATGCCCAAAAGTAGACCGAAGTCACCGACGCGGTTAACCACAAAAGCTTTTTGGCAAGCATCCGCCGCTGCTTTGCGATCGTACCAAAAACCCACCAGCAGGTACGAACACATACCCACCAGTTCCCAAAAAATATAAATCTGAACTATGTTCGGGCTGACTACCAGACCCAACATCGACGAGCTAAATATGCTCAGGTAAGCGTAAAAGCGCACGTAACCGTCATCGTGAGCCATATAGCCGTCGGTGTAGATCATCACCAACAAGGCAACTGTCGTCACGATCGCCAGCATCACCGCCGTCAAATGGTCGATGGTGTAGCCCATAGTCAGTTTGAAGTCACCAGCCGCAGCCCACTCAATGACGCGGGTATAGGGCGCATGACCATTAATTTGACTCCAAAGCAATGCAAAAGAGAGCACCATCGCCACTCCCAACAGGGAGATGATAAACACAGCATTGATTTGTCTGAGTTTATTGGTGGCTCCATTAAAGGAAATCAGCCCTAAGCCGACTAGCATTGCGCCTGCCAGTGGCAGGACTGGAATCAGCCACGCATACTGATAAAGCTGTTCCATGACTGATACTTACTTTCTACTTTGTAATGAGGTTGCCGTAACTGTAAACAATTGTGACACACGACAGCCAGAGCTGAGCATAAATACTTCCTTAAACTGTGACCTATGCAACTAACAAGACGAAGGAAGAAGGAAGAAAGAAGAACGATTTTGTTATAGGAGTATCGAGTTATAGGGTGTGTCAGACCTAGATTCGAGCGAAAAGTGAGGAGTTCTGCTACTGACGCACTCTACTAATTGTGCCAGTTGCGTAAGTCCTGTAGCAATTACCAAGGCAATCAAGACAGATAAGTAACGCCGCCCTCGCTGGCAATGACATACCGCAAGCGAGGGCGGTGTTAAGAAAAAATAGAAACAGCGCGTTAGCCTTGACCTAACCTGCCGTCGGCCTAGCTTGTCATCGCGATCGCCTTAAACCTATGCCCCGCGAACCGCTGACTGTGGTTGCAGGATTTGACTTTGAGGACTGGGTTGATAACTCTGCATGAAAGCATCGAGAGTCCGCCGCAAATCCTCTCGCCCTTGGAATTGTTCAAAACGAAACAGCACTTTACCTCTGTCAAATAGGATCAGTGTGGGTAAAGTGCTGAGTTTATAAGTGCTTGCCAATTTCAAACTAGAGTCAGCATTAATTCCGACTAGCTTCACCTGGCCAGCCCAGTCAGCTTCAAATTGCTTCAGTAGGGGGTCAATCAGGCGACAAACTCCGCACCAGGGAGCCCAAAAATGGACTAGCACGGGAGTGTTTGATTCAAAAACTTCTTGTGTAAATGTCCGCTCGCTAACCGACAACAGCATGATCCCTCGTAATTTATTAACTTTTAATATTCTGGGATCATGCTACCAGGCTAAGCTACCTGTCGCACCAATTAATAAAGGATGAATTTTCCACAAAATTAAGGTGAAAATAGCTACCCCCAAGTAAGCAGGGCGCAAAAACTCCCAAATGTCAAGGGTTTGACGATTTTGAAGTATAGCCAAAAACGGAATTACTGAAGTGCGAGATGTTAAGGCTTCAAAAGATTCGCCATAACGGGCCCGCATCCGCCTGTCGCCATGCCACACTGCAAACAGATGGTGCAGCACTAACCCGATAGAGGTAAGGAGGGTGAAGCTAGTGCCAATCCAGAGCGTGTGGGCGATACACCAAATCACCTGACCCACCATTTGGGGATGTCTGGTAATACGAATAATGCCAGTTTCATAGAGGTGGACTTGGGGCTTTTGGATCGCTGCAATTTCTAGTAGGTTGAAAGTAGCGGGGTAAAGGAATAAGAACGAAATCGCCGAAAGCGTCCAAACTAAAGGTTTAACTGCGGGTACACCTTGTAACTGCCAGAGTTGCAAACCGTCGTAGCGATGGTTGAAGAAGTAAATAATCAGCACTGTCGCTAGAGGGATGCTAACTAAGGCAAATAAAACCCGGTAGAGTCTGGGGCCGATGAGTTTTTCTCCTTTGGGGCGCAAAGCAGCTAAGCCACTGTGGGCGATCGCAAAACCCAGTAACAGCCCCAGCATTATCAAATGGCTGGGAGTTAGCCAGTCGTGTGTCATTGTTGTCACTATTAAAGAAACTTATTGATTCTTGGCTCTCGTTGTGTCAGAAAGTATCTAAAAGAGCGGTTGTGGGGAATGGGGTATGCAGTATGGCGGTTGGATCGTCAGAATGCTCTGAAATTTCCAGTGTACGGGTATTCGCTACCCGTAGGCTGACCCAACAGACGTTCTGCTCAATTCCCCATCGACAGTTTCCCATTTCTCCGGCCAAATCCTCGCACGTTTCAGGTTAAGCAATATGTCTGACCTTCCTTTCACTTTAGATCAGTTACGAATTCTCAAAGCGATCGCCTCTGAAGGAAGCTTCAAGCGGGCCGCTGACAGTCTCTATGTGTCCCAGCCAGCAGTCAGTTTGCAGGTGCAGAACTTAGAGCGACAATTAGATGTCCCTCTATTTGACAGAGGTGGGCGACGAGCCCAACTTACGGAAGCGGGTCATCTCTTGCTCAGTTATGGCGAGAAAGTTTTATCGCTTTGTCAGGAAACTTGCCGAGCTATTGAGGATCTGCAAAATCTCCAAGGCGGTACTCTGATCGTGGGTGCATCTCAAACTACTGGGACTTATCTCCTCCCCCACATGATCGGGATGTTTCGCGAACAGTATCCGAATGTTGCGGTGCAATTGATCGTTCATTCCACTCGCCGCACTGCTTGGAGTGTCGCTAATGGGCAAATTGACCTCGCGATTGTTGGTGGTGAAATTCCTTCGGAACTCCAAGATTCTTTACAAATCATTCCTTACGCTGAAGATGAGCTAGCTCTGATTCTGCCCATCTCTCATCCTCTAGCAAAAACTGAAGCGATACCAAAAGAAGACCTTTATAAATTGCAGTTTATTTCCCTAGATTCTCAATCCACAATTCGCAAAGTTATTGACCAAGTGCTGACTCGTAGTGGCATTGATACTCGCCGTTTAAAAATTGAAATGGAACTCAATTCAATTGAAGCGATTAAAAATGCTGTCCAGTCAGGTTTGGGTGCTGCATTTGTTTCCGTTTCAGCTATTGAAAAGGAGTTGCAGATGAAGGTGCTTCATAAAAGCCAAGTGGAGCAAGTTGTAATTACTCGAATTTTGTCTTTGATTTACAATCCTAACCGCTACCGCTCGAAAGCGGCAGAGGCTTTCAGTAATGAAATTTTGCCCCAGTTTGCTTCTGAAGGCTTTACTAAGGAGAGAAAGGAACTTCCGCTCAAGGGATTAGATATAGAGATAATGGCTCCCAATTCGTCTGGAAGTTAATCTAGTCTCAAGTTGCTAATGGTTAATCGTTAGTGGTTAGTGGTTAGTGGGTGATGGCTAATTACTAATTGCTAATAACAAATCAGCAAAATCCGGGTTTGGCGGCACAGAATACCTTCTGTCTGGTGTGTTTAGCGAAGTCAGCAAGCAAGGTATGTTTCCCGATCGCATGGCTAAGTTACTGTCTTGGAACCCAAGACAGCGTTTTGGTTGATTGGAAAAAGGCTTTAGGGAAGACAATATCGTAAAAATAGGCAAGTAGAAATTTATCGACCCGGTGCAGAAGTAGAAGTTTTGGATAATCCTACTCAAGTATCTGGTGAGCCGATGCTTCCTGGTTTTGTATTAAACTTAGGAGCGATTTGGTAGAAGTTGAGCAAGCCAATTCGGTGATGCAAAATCTCCGATCAAAAGTGCAATCAAGCATTATCCGCTAAAGCTTTACAGTCTAAATGTGACAACTAAAGGCAGGAATTAGCACGATCGCCCCTCTTTTCTTATTTTGGGGAGAGTAAAATAAGGAAGGAGTCAGGAAAAATTGCACTTCCCTCTTTTCCCCGTCGGCCCGATCGTTCCCATCTTTGCCCTCCCCCTCATCCTTCCCATCTCTCCCCTACGATAGATCCTCGCGATCTCGATCACACTCCCTCTCTACAGTTAGTCACGTCAGAGCAACCAAACCATCACCTGCTGATTCCAAAAACGTCACAGAACCTACGGCATTGCTATCACTGTGCGATCGGTTGAAATACTTAATACTAATCTCATCCAGGCAGTGAAAAAAGCAGAGGTTACTATGATTATGATTCGCGAAGTCGTTGAACAAGCTCTGAGTACGGGTTATCTAACAGTTGAAGCCGAAAATCTGCTTCGGCAAATGCTAACTACTACTAAATACGATATCGAAGACCTCAATGCTTTTATGAGTTTGCAACTAGCGGCGATGGCTGGCCGCGTTAGACAAGAGTCCCGCGAGGTCAGAGATGCGAGAAATTCCAGCTCATCCTAAGTTCTAGCATTCGGCAGAGATGCCGCTAATTCCAGCTCATCCTAAGTTCTAGCATTTGGCAGAGGGCAACTATGCTGAAGGTACAAGACAATAAAAAGCAATGGTTTCAGCAATTAGTAGCGTCCTAAACGCCAAGATGGTTGTTATAAATCCATACTGGTTGTCTCCTTTTTCCCTCGCTCTTTTTCTCTCCTGCGGGTGGGGAAATGGCGGCGGCCCTCAGATGCCTCGTGTATTGCTAAAGAACCTGCTGTCAAAGCCTTGACTGGAGATCGATCTAGTTGCGATCGCAGTCACTGAGGCTCTAACGGCTAGTCACAGGCTACCTCTCAAAGTATCACAGGCAGGCTAAAGGAGCGTCACTGAGAGTTTCGGGATAAAACCAGATACTTGTTTTAGAAGCAAGAGACAAGAGAAGTAAGGAGCATTTCTATGATGGTGATTCGTGAAGTTGTCCAACAAGCTCTCAGTACGGGATATCTGACGCTGGAAGCTGAAAAGCAAATGCAGCAGATATTTACGACTGCGCGGTACGATTTGGAGGATTTGAATGCTTTTATGAGTTTACAGTTGGCAGCGATGGCGGGTCGCGTGAAGCAGGAGTCTCTGGAATTGACTAGCGTGCGGTAGTTGACCCCGAAGGTTGAATTTTTCGGGGCGCGATCGCACTCTTGCCTGTTTGTTTTCCCTACGCCTTTCCTTGTCTGGTAATTACTCTAGGGATCGTACTCCAACTCAGCGATCGCATTAATACCCAGTCCATCTCCCCTTGTCGCTTGACCGATTTTGTACAATGTTACCGAATATCCCAAAAGTATCGAGATCCCACAACCAAATTTCACCGATCGGCTTCCGAAACTCTTCTATCTAAACTTCACAGTGTAAATGCTCAGCTACGTTAAGATCGTCGTGGCAGTGATTCACTTCAACAAGTACATGAGAAAGAGATGGGATATGGCTGAGTAGATTTTTATAAAATTCTGGTGTTTGAGGATGATGTGTAACTAGCGAAATTGTTGCAGCTAAATGATTTTGACCAATATGCCAAATGTGTAAGTCAGTGACACGATTATCAGCATCTTCTTCAATAGCAGTAACAATATCTAACTTAACTCGCTTATCGATCGCTCCATCCACCAAAATTAAACCAGTGTCACGAATCAAACCATAAGACCATTTCGCAATTACTCCTGCACCGACTAACCCCATTACTGCGTCCATCCAAACCCAACCCAAAAGCTTGCCAGAAAATAAGGCAACAATTGCAAAAACAGAAGTTAGTGCATCTGCCAAAACATGAAGGTAAGCAGCACGAAGATTGTGATCGCGATGATCGCGTTCATCAAGATCGTGGCGATCGTGATGATGATCTTGATGATGGTCTTGATGATGACGATCGTGATGATGATCGTGATGATCGTGATGGTCTTGTAATAACCAAGCACTCGCTAGATTGACTGTTAATCCGATAATGGCAACACCGATTGCCTCATTAAACTGAATTGCTTGAGGTTGAAAAAGTCTTGCTCCTGACTCAAGTGCCATAATCAAAGCAATTACTGCAAGTGCAATAGCACTTGCAAAGCCTCCAAGGACGCTGACCTTACCTGTTCCAAATGTATATTTAGGGTCAGTCGCATGACTCCGAGCATACTGGTATGCAAAGACTGCAATCCCAAATGCTGCAACATGGGTTGCCATGTGCCAACCATCAGCCAGCAAAGCCATTGAACCAAAGATCGTTCCCGCAACAATCTCAGCAACCATCGTAACTGCTGTGAGCAACATTACTATCTTGGTATTTTTCTCTGCCCGATCTTGGTTAACAGAAAAGTCGTGAGAATGTTGCCATTGTTCAAGATTATGGATGTGCATAAATTTTTGAAAAAATTGGGCTTGATAAAACTGGATCTAGCTTACCAAATATTGACTACCGCTCTGGTCGAACTCTTCTAAAAATTATTATTAATAATAGCACAAGCGTGGTATAATTTTATTTCCCCTTATGCACATCTTGTCTTCGATCTGGGGTGAGGCGATCGCTGAGGTTGACAACAAGCCTGCCATCATCTCCAGCAAGTAAGTAGAAGGAAGAAGGATTTAGTTATCTAGGAGAGAAGGAAGAATGTTTATACAGTCAGCTTTTTAGCCATACCGATCTTATGTTTAATTAGGTGGATTTACTTACAAAAATAGAACCCATCCAAGCGTAGGCTAACGCGATCGCCACCCCAATCCAAGAGAGCGATCGTTGAAATTATTTTTCGCTGTGCGTAGGTACTGCTCCAATCTCCCTTCTATACTTCGTAATCTCTTAATCAGGCAATGCAAACCCTGTTCTAGGATCGCTGATATACAAACCGAGAACTAACGATTCTATCACTGTATCCCAGACAGGAATCATCCGCTCCGCATCATCAACCCAATAGTCAAAAGTAATTAAACACTGAACGCCAGAACCTAGCCCAATACAGATTCGAGAATAAGCTTCCCGATGCTCTTGAGGATCGATAAATTTAATTTGAGTCCAAATAATCCGAGCAGTTTGACGCTTAATTTGGATAATTTCTCCTTGCTCGATCGGATTCCGCTCATCATCTTTAATCACCTTCTTGAATAGGGGAAGCAAGGGAAACTCAGGCCAGTTAGCAGGGGGCAATAAATTAAAAGAAGCCTCTAATCGAGCATCATCATTGGGGGGCTTTCGATCTAGAAACCGGAATGACTTCTCATCTGGCTCAAAATACCAATCTTCTGGAACATCGAATCGCAATGCCCCTCGCCCCGCCACAAAAATCCGAGTTCCTGGCTGTGATTTCCAGTTGTGATCTTCTTTGAGCTCAAGTGTTTCTTTCAGCCAATTGTATTTCTTGCGCTTAGACATGGCCGCTCTATTATTGACTTCTCTCTTATTGTGCCTTAGATTGGTTTAAGTGGATGTGTTTTTTTTCTCGAACTACTTAATCAACTTTCATCGGCCCCAAATACTTTGTTAAATAAGGCGAAAACACTTCATAAATTAGCGTCAGTGGCTTACCATAATGCCAAAATAAATAATGTCTGCCCCAAAACGGGCCCGACTCTCCAAAAGCCGACTCCAAAGCCGCCGAATCACCATAATAAATCCCTTGCACATCCCGATATAATTCCGTCCGCAACCGCGCCAAACTTGCCCAAATTGGCAGCGATTTATTTTGCAAATATTCATCAACATGACTCGCTTCCCACCAAGAAGTCGCATAAGCTAAACGCTGTCCCGAAGCCGTCCGCAGCCACACTTGCCTACGCAGACGCGGCCCTGGAACTGCTTCAATTTGCACAGGCGCACCATCCGTATCGGTACCAACTAGCGACATATCAATCACATCCACTTCCGTTGGTTCCCCAGTCATAAGTTGCAGGTGGCGCGTAGGGGAACCGTCGCCGAGCAGCAATATCTGCCATGTCGGTGCTAACTGGGTATGTGGCAAACCCTTCTGCACAATGTCCTCACCGCCTTGCCATGAGGTATTGAGAGCATACCAGGGTGCAGGTACAATAAGGCTGTTTGTAGGTTGGAATATAGCAGTCAAGGGTTGTTACAAAACTTAACACCACCTCTATGATATCGCTATTTGGCGATTGAAGGAATTACAGAAGATAAATTACATCCCTCTTTGTCCCTCTGGGAAAATTAAAATCTGTTTATTGATGTGAAGTTACTGTAACACCAGCGCATTTCAGCCTGGAATTGCCGATGGATTCTCTCAATACTGTAAGGAATAACAGAATCAATCGGGGAGAGGATTTACAAAATATTCTCTGCCGAGAGTAATAAATGAGGGATCAAAATTGAGGGTTGTCAGCAGTTGCCAAAATACCTAGATTGACCGAGAAATAAAAGTTAATTCAAGGGTGGGCAGTAGATTTAAAATAGATGTTAATATATAAAAATCAAGTCAGGCGAACCCGATAACTATCGAACTAAATGACCAGTATCACTTACTGCAAAGCACTTCCTACGCCGATAGATGAGTTGAACGCGATCGGTAAAACTCAGCTAGAAATGTTTTTTAGCGCTTACACACCAATATTTCACAAAGCAGTATGTGAAACTGTCAACTTGATGATGTCAGGAGAAGAGTTTAACAAGTCAGACTGGAACACACACCTCCAAAAAACTTACGGTATTAGTAAACGTCATGCCAATGGTGTAATCTCCAAGGCGAAGGGTGCTGTTGATAGCGCCAAGGAGTGCCGGATTTCGCATATAAAAACATTAGAAGGTCAAGCTAAGTCTTGCGAGAAATGGCTGAAAAAAGCTGAGAAAAAGCTGAAAAACGGGAGGAAGTTTTACGCTAAAAAGAACTGGCAAAACAGTAAAACTGGTTGTGTGTTTCCCTTGTCTAGTTCCCTAAAGTATAGACAAACTAACTGGCAAAACTTACGCTTTCAAATCCACAAGAAAAAACGCAAGCTGACCCGGTATCGGCAAATATTATCCGTCTTAAAGTCAATACCTGTAAGGGTTCATGTCCCCAATAATCAAGCCTTTATCGTTGGTTCTCAGGATGAATCTTACGGTAATCAGGTGTGTCAATGGGATGGTGATAATTTAAGATTTAGAGTGCCAGCTTGTTTAGAATCCAAATTTGGTAAATATGTAGAGGCTAAAATTGGCGATTTCCCTCGCAACATTAACCGATTACCAGCTACAGGTGCTAAAACTTGGCACTTCTACCACAAAGATGATAAATGGTGTGTTGCTGTTAGTTTCACCCCATCAGAAGTTAAGCAAGTATCGCGTTCTGTAGATTATGGTTGTATTGGTATCGACATAAATCCTGGCTCAATTGGTTGGGCTTATATTGATACTGAAGGTAATCTAAAATCACACGGTAAAATTCCATTTCAGAGTGGATTACCCAACGGTAAACAACAAGCAATAATTGTTAAAGTTTGTCTGGAATTGGCGGCATTGGCTACTAAATACCAATGCCCAATAGTCGGTGAAGAATTAGATTTTTCAACTAAGAAAGAGCAACTTAGAGAACGTGGCAAGAAATATGCTCGGATGCTATCAGGTTGGGCTTATTCTGAGTTTTTTAAGTTGTTAAATTCGATTATTTCTAATAGGGGTATTGAATTAATAACGGTCAATCCTGCTTATTCTAGTATTATTGGTTTAGTCAAATATTTAAGGATGTATGGCTTGGCTAGTGATGAAGCGGCGGCTACCGTGATTGCCCGTAGGGGAATGAGATTGTCGGAAAAAATACCAGGCTCCTTAACCGCCTTTGTTGAGGTGAACTCAAGAAAGCACGTTTGGAGCCTGTGGAATCAACTGAATAAAAAAATCAAGCTTTCTGGCGTATTGACTAATAGACATAGTTACTATGCTATCTCTAACTGGGATTTCCTGGTCAACCTCGACATTGAGGAAGCGTAAGCGCTAGGAAAGATTGCTTAAGAAACTTACACCGGTGAGTCTTGCTAGGTTTACCTAGCTTTTTAAAAGCGGCAAACAGTTTCAGGAACATTGCTCCTACAGCTCAAACGTCTATAATTGGCAAGCTTAAATAGTCAGGACAAGAGTATGGCACTAGGTTATAAAGATTTGCTTCGACAAGTTGATTCTCTATCGGAAAGTTTTCCGACTTTAGGTAGCCGTTTATCTCAGGCTGCTAAAGAACTGCAAAGTTCTGGCATTCCACCCTCCGATAGCTTGGTAGAAGAACTTACCGCCTACGGTAAGAACTTTGCGATCGCCCGCAATCAAGCCCTGGAACTGGGAAAATCCTTGGGATCGCCCAGTAATCCCGTTTCCCTCCAAGATATCCGAGATGTAGTACAGGCAGTGGCAACGGCACAAAGCAATGCCGAAACCCGCCAAAAAGCTTTAGATATACTAGATCGCGTTTTAGCAATCGTTCACCGAGAACAGAACAATTTTCCGCCTTTGGAACCAGTACGGGATAAAGCTAGCGAACTTTACCGTACTATCAACAATCCAAAAGCCACTCAACTACATCCAGACGCGATCGCCTTAGTTGAAGAAAAACACCCATTCTCAGCTTTGCTAACTCTAGTCGAACAGGGAGAAAATTTAGATGATAGTCGGTGGGTAAGCCTTGAGGAGATAGTAAGTGCGTCCTTTGGCAAACAGTTAGTTGTAGCCATATCTAGAGGTAAATTAACACTCACCGCGATCGCAGCCACTCCTAATTTACCCGTTGCTTCTCAGTCAGTTGAACCAGAACGCTCCCTTAGCTTACCTCTGACTCTACCGCAAGTTACAGCCGAAGCCTTGCCAGAAGTAATCATCATCCCTTCAACTGTAGCAGTCGCGAACAAACCCATTACTGTTGACCCAGACATCACAATTTTGGAATCCCCCGCCTCTGGTACTCCCATACATGAAGTGATCGTCGTTCCCAGCGTTAACGTAAATCAACCCCTCCAGAATGTGCAGGGACAGCACATCGTATTTGGACAAACCCCCAGTAGTGAAGGATCGCAACCTCCCGCCACCGTTGGATTAAAAGTACTCGCTCACATTCAATCCGTAGGCGATCGCACTTTTGCGGCTCAAGAATATGCTGGCAGTCGCGGTAAAGGTCTGCGCTTAGAAGGATTTCAGATTAATATAGATCCGGCAATTCCTGGCTTGAGTATCCAGTATATGGCTCACGTCGAAGGCGTTGGCGATACACCTTGGGTTAATGAAGGAGAATTAGCCGGTTTCCGAGGTAAATCTAAGCGCATTGAAGGATTTGCGATCAGACTCGCTGGGCCACAAGCGGGTAACTATGAAGTCTTTTACACCGCCCACATTCAAAATATTGGTGATACAGAAGTCACCTCTAATGGTAAATATTGCGGTACTCGCGGCAAATCTCTGCGGATTGAAGGGATTAAAGTTTGGGTGGAACCCTCTAAGACTGCTGTAGCTGTAAAACCTCAACCTCCCGCCACCGTTGGACTGAAAGTGCTCGCTCACATTCAATCCGTAGGCGATCGCACTTTTAAAGCTCAAGAAGATGCTGGCAGTCGTGGTAAAGGTCTGCGCTTAGAAGGGTTTCAGATTAATATAGATCCAGCAATTCCTGGCTTGAGTATCCAGTACATGGCTCACGTTGAAGGAGTTGGCGATACAGCTTGGATCAATGAAGGAGATTTAGCCGGTTTCCGAGGTAAATCTAAGCGCATTGAAGGATTTGCGATCCGTTTAGCTGGGCCGGAAGCTTCTAAATACGATGTATTTTACACTGCTCACATTCAAAATATCGGCGATACTCCTCCCGTTGCTAATGGTCAATATTGTGGAACTCGTGGTAAATCTCTCCGAGTTGAATCAATGAAAGTGTGGGTACTAGCTAAAAATTAAGAGTTACAGCGGTTTTCAAATGTATAGGTACTCTGAAGAAATCTAAGCCCCCGCCCCTTCCCTATCAGGGAAGAGGAGTAAGAAGGGGAGTAAGCCTCTCTCCTTTTAGGAGAGAGGTTTCGAGAGAGGTCAAAACTGTATCTCACAGAGTTGAAAACCGCTAGCTCCCTAAACTCGTTATCAATATCAAATTCTTAGTTAGCCTGCTTTTGCCATTACAGACGAGTTTTGGATTAATGGTCTTGCTGATAAGTACAGTAAAATACCATTACAAGAGTATTAAGAAACTGTCAAAAAAGCTAGTGTACTATGTAATGTGAGTGTGACACTCTAACAACTTACACTACCGATCTTGTGTAATTGAGCGACTGCATCTAAGCTGTAGTAACCTCCGCATATCAATTTTAATTGGGTAGTTAACTATGAAATTTCCAAAGTTTGCGTCGGTATGTAGCACATTACTTTTAGGAGTAACTGCAACGCTTTTCGCGACCAACAGTGCGATCGCAGCAGAAAAAATCGTACTCAAGTACGGCCCTATTGCTCAGTCAGTCAACATCAGCGATCTAGAAAATTTTGTCAAAACGGGCGCAAAAACTCCCACCTTGGCTACCATATTGCGAATCTCCAAACAAGATGCTGATACAGTGCGGGGATTGATGTCTCTCGAAATTGGAGTCAACATCGTCACTTTAGACCGCGTACTCAACAGCAAAGTTGGGGAAAATGCACTGATCGAAATTGGCAAGAGTCTTCGGACTCGTTCCCGTTACGAAAGTCATAAAGCCTTAAGAGGTGCTGTGATTCTTTCGGCGGCGGACAATAACAAGTTATCTTTACTTGAAGTGCTGCAAAAATATCCCACTTCTGAGATCGATGTGGAAGTTGGAAATATTGGCAATACTGTGGAAAAACTCAAGGGTTTATCAGGAAATCTGCAAAACTTGCTCAACTCTAAGTAATTTGCCATTAGTCAGAGAGGGAACCCTGAGCATCTGGCTTGACATTTTGCCCAGAAACCTCTATGGACTCAATGTACTGGCTATCCATCAAAAATGTTCCCTTAGAAAAGCGAACTCCCCAATAATTCCCTGGACGGCGATCTGCGATCGTTCCCTCTTCACCAAGGCGAATTACGTGGGGAGGTCGTAGCATCGGCATAGGTTCAGCAGTTTTGACGTAGGGAGGTAAGACTGCAACTCTGACTTTCTCGCCAATAGTAAATTGTTTTTCCATTATTCTATTTGTTTTCTATCTCTAGTATCGATTTAAGATAAGCTGGCAAAGCCAGTTTTTTTATTGATTAGGACTTACGCTCATGGCTCCAGAAACCGGGTTTTTGAGAGCATCTGTGGGTCACGCAGGAGGCAGAAGGCAGGAGGTAGAAGGCAGGAGGCAGGAGGTAGAAGGTAGAACGAAGTATTTTCGTAAAAAAACCCGGTTTCTTTGGTTGGGTGCCAAAGTCCTGATTGATTTTATTTTATAGCAACGGTTAAGACGATTAGGACATTCTGAGTTGCTAAAACCCTAACTTTTCTTATATCTTCGACCTCTTCCCTTCTTTCCCTAGTCCCTAGTCCCTAGCCCCTAGCCCCTTCTTTCCCTAGTCCCTATCTTCCCTTTATGTAACACTGAAAGTATAGATAAAAACACGGGCAATAAAGACTGTAGGGGGTAAAGATCGTGGCTACAAGCCGTCGTGTTGAGCGCGTGAGTTCGCTGATTAAACGTGAAGTCAGCTTGCTGTTGCTCAACGGTATCAAAGATGACCGCGTAGGTGCGGGGATTGTCAGTGTTACTGACGTGGATGTTTCTGGCGACCTTCAGCACGCCAAAATCTTTGTCAGTATCTACGGTACTGATGAAGCCAAAGCAGAGACGATGGCCGGCTTGAAATCGGCTACTGGCTATGTGCGTAGCGAGTTGGGTCATCGGGTGGGTCTGCGGCGCACGCCAGAGGTGGTGTTTTTAGAAGACCATTCTCTAGAACGGGGCGATAAGATGCTGTTGTTGCTCAATAAGCTCTCGCAAGAGCGGAAACCTGACATTCTTGATGAGGAAGAGTCTGCGCCCGATGATGACATTGACGCAGAGGAAATCGATTAGTTTTTTGTTTGCGGGCAAGCGTGATAATTGGTAAAGGCTAATGGTTAGTGGGTTATTGCCTAAATAGCCATTAGCTATTCCTATTTTTTTGCTGTCCATGATTGAAAATCTATCTTTAGCAGAACTCGTAGCTCAAATGGTGGTGGTACGAGCCTCTGGCTACCTTTTTGACCACCAAATTCGATATCCTGAGTGGGAGCCGCCGGCTAGTAAACTTCGCTATTGGCTGGAAAACCTCGGTGTTGGTGGGGTGATTTTGGTGGGGGGAAGTGCGGCGGAGTTGGCTGTGCGATCGCAATTACTCCAATCTTGGGCAAAAATCCCTCTGCTGTTGGCGGCTGATATTGAAGAAGGTGTGGGCCAAAGGTTTGCAGGTGCTACTTGGTTCCCGCCGCCGATGGCGATTGGCGCTGTTGCTCAGAAAGATGGCAATCAGGCTGAGCGCTATGCTGAAGAAATGGGAGCGATTACGGCAACTGAAGCGATCGCGATCGGTTTGAATTGGGTACTAGCGCCGGTGGTGGATGTGAATAATAATCCTGATAATCCAGTGATTAATGTCCGCGCTTTTGCTGAAACTCCTGATTTGGTAAGCCGTCTGGCAACTGCTTTTATTCATGGGGCCCAGAAATATCCAGTTTTAACTACAGCTAAGCATTTTCCTGGTCATGGGGATACGGCGGTTGATTCTCATTTAGAATTGCCGACGCTACCTCATTCTGCTACGAGATTGGCTGAGGTTGAATTGCCTCCTTTTATTGAGGCTATTGCTGCTGGGGTGGATGCGGTGATGAGTGCTCACCTAATTATTTCGGTTTGGGATGCAGAATGGCCTGCAACTCTATCGCCCAAAATTTTGACGGGTAAGTTGCGCCAAGAGTTAGGCTTTGAGGGGTTGATTGTGACGGATGCTTTGGTGATGGGTGCGATCGCGAATCAATACGGTTCTGAGGAAGCGGCGATTTTAGCAGTCGCAGCGGGTGCTGATATTTTGTTGATGCCGCAAGACCCAGAGGCTACTATTAAAGCAGTGTGTGATGCTGTCGCTCAGGGCCGGATTGAGCGATCGCGCATTGAAGATTCTGTACAACGGATTTGGCAAGCGAAGGCTAAAGTCGGCTTGTCGATCGAGTATACCGGAGAGCGAGTAGCTAAATTCTCCCCATCTTCCCCATCCTCCCCATCCTCCCCATCCTCCCCATCTTCCCCATCTTCCCCATCTTCCCCATCTTCCCCATCCTCCCCATCTCCCCTCTCTCTTCTTCCTTCTTCCTTAACCGTAGCAGCCAATATTTTGCGAGATTCTCTAAAAGTTGGTGTTTCTGTGCCTTTGCGGGTAGAAGCGCCCAAAAATGGGGAGAATTTACGCAATTTAGTGATTGTGGATGATGTTTTGGGTTGTGAGTTTTTGGGACATCATACTCCTGCGATCGCAGTCCCCAAACAGCGAGGTTACAAACTGCAAATAATTGACGATCGCACCGAAAGACACAAGGAAGAGCAATTCATAATTTCTAAGAATACTCCGCCTCACTCTCCAGAAGGGGAATTTGTGCCTACATTGCTACAAGTCTTCATTCGCGGTAACTGTTTTCGAGGTAGTGCAGGTTTAACCCAAGCAGCAGGAGACTTGTTTAAAAGTTTGTTAAACACAGGCGAACTCCAAGCAGTCGTTATTTACGGTAGCCCCTATATCCTTGAGCAATTTTTGCCAGCGTTACCGCCTTCAATCCCTTACGTTTTTTCTTACGGGCAAATGCCAGTAGCCCAAGAGATCGCTCTTCAAGCACTGTTTGGTAGTTAGGGGCTAGGGGCTAGGGGCTAGGGGCTAGGGAAAGAAGGGAAAAGGGGGAAAAGAGGGACTACGATGCTCCCCCGCCCCCCCAGGGCTGTTTCATTCTCGGTAGGGGCGGTGCCGATTGGCTGCCCGCCCAGAGGTCTGAAACCCTAATTTGATGGTTGGTGAGGGGGGGTAGGCACGGGGGCACTACCCCTACAAAATCGCGGTTTTTCCGAGAATGAAACCGCCCTGCCACCTCCCCTCCGATTAATTAAAAATTAAAAATTAAAAATTAAATCTTACAGTTTTTAATTATGAAATATTAAGCAAACACAATAGTGACCGCTCATAGTTTTATGAGATTTCTGCAACAAGAATAAGAAATTTGTATCAGACGATACGGACAAAATTTGTGTTCACTCCACTCGATATGCACTATAGTATTACAAGTGCGGTAAATTTCTTAGGCAACCCCACGAGGGCTTATGATTCACACTACAATCCAATACTCCTTAGATGTCATCCAAGATGAAGCACGTCAACTGGTGCACGAGGGTGTCGTCAGCCGTCAACAGCCCATTTATACACTCTGCCAATACATTCCAGCTCGTGAATGGTCTTGCGTAGAGGGCGAATTAGAAAAATGCGACTTTTTACTCAGAGACCGAATTGGCGACCTGATCGGTGCTGAAAACTGGGATAATGACTAAAGCTCTACTCCACTCTAAATAGTCTTCAGAGACTCTCAGCGGAGTGTGGTAGACGCTAACATTGACTTGCAGCGTTCAGTCAGCTAAGTCGAAACAAGACACGAAGTTGCCTGATGCCAAAACACGCCGTGCTAATCTTGATTAGCGCAGCATTTAGCTAATTGTGGAGCAAAACAAGAAAAAATTAAGGTTGGCTCAACCTGAAGTTGCCCCGATTAACTAGAATCTGCTGCCTGCTTTAATAGCAGGAAGCAAATACTTGGTTGATTGCAGTCAAATACGGATAAGTTCTATTGAGCAACCCTAAGACTGTTAAACAATCAAGGGTAAACATTCTTTAGCCCTGAGATTGGTTATCGGCGCGAAGATTTTCCAACTCAGCTCTGAGGGCGGCTACTTGTGCAGTTAATTCTTGAATTTCTGGCCGTGGATCGGAGTCGGGTGCAGGTTCAGTAGGAGTGCTGACGGGAGAATCAGAAGTGACTCCAGTCTGAGCGCTATCCTGGGTGTTTTGTTGAGCCAAAATAGTATCAACAAAATTGCGGGCTTCCCTTTCCGTCATTTCTCCTTGTTGGGCCCACTCCTCGGTGAGTTGGCTGAAATTTTCTGATTTGAGTTTGCTGAGATTCTCATCTCGTTTTTGGGAGTCTTGCAAAGTTTCAATCACAAAGGAAGTTGCGCCCAATGTCACGCGGAATCCTTTTTGCAGCATTTGAGTTAGATGATCGGAATTCATTATCAATATTAATTTTCGCTGGAGAACAGATCCGGTTTGGATGGGGAGGAAAGCATGGCAGGGAAAAGCCACTTTTTACCTGACAACTGAATATATCAGAACAGGGTGCTGTCTGGCGATCGCGTCAGGCGTTCCGTAGCAGCACCCCCATAATAGCCAATGTAGATTTTACCAAAACAGGTATTGTTCTGTTTCGTTTCCCGTTTAAGATTGCCGTTCTCCTTTAAAAATTGGTCAAACGGGTGTAAATCTGAGTGAGGGCGATCGCTAGTTCTATTTAGGTAAGCGATCGCTTTGATTATCGCGTTGATTATCGCGTTGATTGTCGTGTTGATTGTCGCGATCGCCCATTTAGATTATTGTTGAGATTACACAATTAGACTTCTGGGGATTCATTGAACAGATGACAAACGACCCAGCACAAATTCAAGCCATATTTAACCGCATTGCCCCAGTTTACGACCAGTTAAACGATTGGCTCAGCTTAGGGCAGCACCGCATCTGGAAGCAAATGACCGTAAACTGGAGCGATGCTCACCCTGGCGATACTTGCCTAGACTTGTGCTGCGGTAGCGGTGACTTAGCTCTACTTTTAGCAAAGCAGGTCGGTGCTGCGGGTCATGTCTTTGCTCTTGATTTTTCAGCCGAATTATTGGCTCAAGCCAGCCGCCGAGCTCCACCCATCCTTTCCCCTTCGAGCCCCATCACCTGGGTAGAAGGAAACGCCTTAAATTTACCTTTTGCCGACAACCACTTCGACTGCGCCACAATGGGTTATGGCCTCCGCAACGTCACAGATATCCCCCGGAGTTTGCAAGAATTGTACCGCGTCCTTAAACCAGGTGCCAAAGCCGCGATCCTCGACCTCCACCGCCCTAGCAGTCCCCTCATGCGGAGCTTTCAACAGTGGTATTTAGAAACCCTTGTAGTACCAGCGGCGAACCAATTCGGCATGACCCAAGAATATGCTTACATCAATTCCAGCTTAGAAAAATTCCCGACAGGAGTAGAGCAAATAGCTTTATCTCGCCAAACCGGATTTGCTAGCGCCACACACTACCCCATTGCCGGGGCTATGATGGGAGTATTGGTAATTACAAAGTAATTGTAGAGTAGGCATTGCCCACCTTACATTAAATTATTTATAGCAGTTTGCAATTGATAGGTACTGCTTTTAATTATCAATTACCACTTTGTTAACTGTTAGCAATTAGCAATTAGCAATTAACAATTAGCACTTAAACTGTTCTCATGCAAGTGAAAACTGCTTAATCTGCGTTTGTTATTTTAAATTTTAATGGTGATGAACTTGTCTGACCTTTGGCTTCTTATCGCTCCTCCTGTCGTGGGCGGAATTATCGGTTATTTCACTAATGATATAGCCATCAAAATGTTATTTCGTCCCTATCGTCCTATCTACATTAACGGTCGGCAGATGCCCTTTACTCCGGGCTTGATTCCCCGTAACCAAGAGCGTTTAGCTAAGCGAATTGCTGACACGATCATGGGTTCATTGCTAACACCAACAGAATTGGAAAACTTGGCACGTCGCCTGCTACAAACTGAGCGAATGCAAGTAGGAATTCTCTGGTTACTGCAACTGGCAATGGATCAAGTAAAAGCAGATACAGAACTGAAAACTGCTAAAATTCTGGCGAATATTCTCCGGGATTTACTAGGAGAATCGCTACCCAAAATTCTGAATATTTTATCACAACGCGAAGATTTTTTAGAAGTCCAACTCAATCAAATTTTTGACCAAGTTTTACTAGAATTACAGTTAACTGAAGCTCAATCTGCTCAATTGGCAGAGTGGTTATTGCAGGCAGTATTACCCCCAGACGTGCTGCGGCAAGTATTGATTGATTTCCTCACTGACCGCAACATTTCAATTATTGATGAAGGCTTTCGAGAAAAGACTAGCGGCACTTATTGGGTAGTAGCTAATTTATTCGGTTTGCGTAATACTTTAACTCGGCTACGGACTTTTTGTTTAGATGAAAAAGAAGTAACAAATCAAAGATTGGCTGAATTAATTGTTTCTCTCGGATTGCGAGGCAGAATTCAGGAATGGCTGCAAAATCTGTCAATGCAAAATTTACCAGTGGCGACAGTGCGGCAGTTGCGAAAAACGATGCGAGATAGCGTTCGCAGTTACCTACAAGAAAAAGGAGTTGATTTAATTCAAGGATTGAGCAAATCTATAGACTGGGAAAATATGTCAGCCTTAATTCTCGACAGATTACAAAATTCATCAGTGATGAATGCTTCTCTAGAAATAGTCAGCAAAGAATTGGCTTTAGTTTTAGAGCGCTATCTAGAGCGAGATTTAGAGAAAATTGTAGCTCAAGCTATCCCAATTTTAAATATCGATCAGGTAATTATTGACCGAGTTAAGAACACCTCTCCTGAAGAACTTGAACTGGCGATTCAAGGAATTGTTAAAAGTGAGTTACAAGGAATTGTGAATTTAGGGGGAATTTTGGGTGTAATAATTGGTTTTTTACAGAGTTTGGCACTGTTAATTCAACGGTAAATTATGGAAAATATAGCAACCGCTTTCAGCGATTAGGGGCTAGGGGCTAGGGAAAGAAGGGAAAGAAGGGGAAGATTAAATACTTGTCATTGTTCGCTGTGCTCCGCAATCGCAGAGACTAGGCGATTGCGGAGCACAGCGAACAATGACAGCATCGTAAGTAATTTGCCGGACATATATCACCTCCAAGATGGCGGCGTTAGGGATATTTTCGCCTAATTCCTGAATTGTTAACAGTAATCATGGCTTAATTAGATGTTTGACCGCCTGACGATAGTTAGCAAGGATTTGATATTGAGTAAAAATCAAATAGGCTAATGGCAGCCCTGTTAATGCTAATGCAATCACGGCAAATAAATTCACAAAGCCAGCTTGGATTGCAATTCCCATAGTAAAGCCGAAAGCTGCAATTAAACAGGAAATCAGTCCACCTGTTGAATATATTCCTGTCCGAAAACCAGATAAATTTCCTGATAGCGACCTCCCCAACTTATGCCTGATAATATACCCTGTCGCCGCTCCAATTACAAAGCCAAGTACGAACCCAAGAGAAGATTTATAGCCAAATCGATATTGATAAACTACTGTAGTACTCACCGTACTCCCCAGTATAGGGATAGAGCCAAATGCTCCTGCTAATCCACCTATAAACCCAGTTCCAGTTCCTAAAGTTATACCTATCCAAGCCATAAGTCCTATTAAATTTTGCGGCTGCTGTCCTACTATCAAACTTTCTAGGAATCCCACAGCTAAAGCCACGATAAATAACACAGCTAAAGACGGCTTAGGCAATAAATTGGGAGCGAGTTTAGGAGTTTTAACCTTAATATTTATAGAGTGAGTTGGTGATGAGGCGATGGCATTCAATACAATCTGGCGTTCATAAGTTTTATCTGCCAGCAATTGACTGGTATCAACTATAACTTCGCATTTAACGCGGTTGCCTTCAAATTGTTTGGGTTCAAAAGTAATCCAAGGCTTGTAACCACTGCGGCGATTGGGTTCTTTCGGATGATAAGCAACTTCCCAACCCCCTTTTAAGATAGTGTCAGGAATCGAGTTGCTAACTGTAATACTTTGAGCGATAATTTCACCATATTTTATTGGTTTAAATTCCAGTCGCTCGTGACTAATTCTAACTTCTGGTAAACGTTCGATCTCAATTTTATTAAGGGCTTCTAGGGCAGCGGTAGCACTGGGATAGCGTTGGACAGCATAAGCTTCCATCATTTTTTCTAACCATTGAATAAAAGGGAAGCTAATCTGTTTGGAAACTAAATTTTGAAAATTAATCCGACCTTGGGTATCAAATAAGGTTTTAATTTGGCTGGATGGTTTCTGAGACAATAAGCAAGCTAGGGTTGCTCCTATACTATAGAGGTCTGTGGCTTCTGTGAGTTCGTTATTGCGGAGTTGTTCGTGGGGCATGAAACCCACTGTTCCGGCGGTACTATTATCGATAACAGCTTGTTTACCATGAATATTTGGCAAACTAAAGTCAACTAAATAAACTTTGAAATCCTCGTCTATTAAGATATTTTCTGGCTTGATGTTTCCATGAATTACTGGGGGAGTCTGAGTTTGCAGATAGATGAGGATTTCCAATAGATCAATCGTTAGCTGCTTGATTTCTTCCGGGTTCCAAATGCGTGTTTCCCCTAATGATTTTGCTTCTTTATATTCCCATACCAAAGCTAAACCATTGGGAATTTCAAAGGAATTAAGACAGCAGGGTATACCGGGATGAGAGAGTTTTTGAATGGTTTCAATTTCGTTTTGGTATGCTTTGAATCCAGCCCATTCGGAACCTAGTTTTCCAAAGATAAATTGCTTGATAGTGACTGGATTTTGGGTTAAATTATCCTTGGCAAGATAGGTAATTCGACCTGCTTCTGGATGGCGACCTAGTTCTCTAATTGCCTGATAGCGGGAGCGGGGTTTGGCTGTGGGTGGGAGGGTGTTCATGGCTTTTCGCCTCACGGTAGATGGCAATAATTTGAGCGCATTCGCCTAGTGGGGAGTGCGGCTGAGCTCTATCTATTAGGTTGCCCATATAGATGTTATTTATATCTATTTTAATCGATGGCTAAGCTGTCAAACCTTTAAACTTGCTAAATTATAGCAGAAAGAAGAAGGAAGAAGGGAAAAGAAAGAAGTAAATATCAATTATTTTCGATCAATAACAGCGGTAGAGTTGATAGGATACACCCACAGTGTGGTAATGATTAAGGTCAATATTACAGATCCTTTCCACTCCATAACTTTCAGACGACTTGCCAGAAAGTGACAAATGAAGCGGATAGTCTTGTCGCCCTAATCCAGCACCAACAACCCACAAATTGAGCTGTCCTGCTGGCAAGTTTTGCAACCTAGAGAGACTTTGCCATACACTTTGATACCCGCTAATAGGAGGTGCAATATCAAGACTATTTCGCTGCAAAAAAGCGAGGTAGACATCAGGCGTACTAGGGGGAGAGACTTTGCGGAGTTCTAGGGCAAAGCTCAGTCCTAAAGCCACGTCCTGAAAATTATTATATCCTACTGCCACCAAAAGGGGAATAGCTGAATTTATGCTCATATCTTTTACAGCTTTATGAGGGTGGTAAGGTTTTTGAAAGGCAAAATTTGAGGTGACAAATACTGAACTCAGAATGCCAACTAATAAAATAATAAAAAATGAGTAAGTAAATTTACGCTCTTCAAGTTTGATTTTGCGATCGCGAATACAGGTTGCTCCTAAAAGAGCGCATAATGCTGGGAAATAAACGTAATTGTAGCGGGGAGCTAGAGTAATATCTTTGTCAAAGATATAGACGATAACAATAAAAAATATTAATACAACAACAATAAAATCTACTAGCATCTTTGTCGCCATCTTTGTTTGACAACAAGAGCCAATTTGTTTAACATTTAACCAGAGGTTCCACCCCAACCAGCCTACGAATATAATCATTAAAATAGCGGCTGGGACTTGAACCCAGAGAGGTTGCTTTTCTACAGGTAAGGAAATGTAAAAAACCGCCCATCCAGCCAGAGTTTGGTAGAGCGGAGCAATCGGATTAACAAGTTTTAGCCAGTCAGTTTCACCTTGCCTAGAATAGCCAATTAGTGTCATTATTCCAGGTATCAAAAAAGCAAAAGGTAATAGTAAGAGAGGAAGACTAGGAGACAAAGAAAAGGTAGGATAGGAAGAAGTGGAGAGGAGGGATATAGGCGGTTTGTTTTCTGGCTTCGTATTCCTATCTACTGGATTCAATTCTATTGTTTTTTCGGCGCTATTTATTCCTGGTCTTGAATTATTTTTTACTTCTTCCTTATTACTTATTAAAATTATCACTTGAGCGCAAAAAGCAATGATTGAAAAGTAGTGAACATAGAAACCAATACTGTTAATTACTATCCAGAAAAACCAAAGAAAATAACTGGGTTGTTCTTGACGAGATAAATGTTGCTGTATTTGGATAAATCCCAGAAGTGCCAAAGTAATTAGTAGCATTGGTAAAGTATAGTGGCGGGCTTCTTGCGAAAGGTAAATGGCAAAAGGAGAAACGGCCATAATCGCTGCTCCGGCAAGACCTGCGGCGGGAGAAAATCCAACGCGATTGAGGTAATAAATAGCTGCAATTGTGACAACTCCTGCTAATGCTGGTAAAGCTCGTAGTTTCCATGTAAGCGAATGCAATGACTCAAAATGAAAAAAATTTAGCCACTGGTACATTAAGCAAAAAAATAGTGGTGGATGGGTAGACTGAGTGGCAACTGTATAGGCAATTTGAGAACAAGTTACTCCCGGTTTGAGGGTAAAGATTGACTCCAAATAATTGAGGGGGAATACTAAATCTAAGGGAATGTCATTGTAGTTTTTCCCCAAACTAAACAAAGTAGTAATGACTTCATCCATCCACAGAGGTTTCAAGTCCAAATGCCAAAACCGCAGCGCCGTTCCGAGAACGATTATCCCCAACAAAGCTAAATAATGTGACAGATTTTTCATTCTGTAAATTTATATCGGAGCATAGTTGCTAAATTTACACTACACATCTACCATTAGATATAAATAAATACAAATTTTATGGCGAAACTAAGCAAACGAAAACACTTTTTCAGTGTTTCATCGGCTGCACGAGTGAGGCTGTCGATTTTGTCGATTATATTGGCTGGTTTTGGCGTTTGGGGGTGGAATGCTATCTCCGATCCCAGTTCGCCAGAAGCGGCGCAGGCTCAGGTAAAATTGTTACAGGCTATTTACGAATATGGTAATTATATAGAAGCGGCGATTTGGGGATTATTTGCTATAGGATTTTCAATATCAGCAGCTAAAGAAACTGGAAAAATGCGGATTCACCGCCTAATTGCAACTTTTACTTTTTTCTTATTCGGGTTGTCAGATATTATGGAAGTGCAAACAGGAGCTTGGTGGCATCCTTGGTGGTTATTTTTGTGGAAAAATTTCTGCGTTATGTCCATGATTGGTTTGCTGGTGGTACATCTACGCAGTCGCGCTAAATAATAACAGGATTTACGCACCCAACCAAAGAAACCGGGTTTTTTGACAAAAATACTTCGTTTTTACCTACAGATTCTCTCAAAAACCCGGTTTCTAGGACTCTATGCGTAAGTATTGATTTAATTAGAAGCGGGCGGATTTCGATCTTTAACAGGAGGGATAGTCTGCTGTTTCCGAAATCGATTCAAGCCGTAAGCCGCAGCAGTAATTAGCAGCAAATAAGGGCTATAGGCTAATAACCAAAGACTTAAAGCAAACAAACTCAGAGTAAATTCACTCACAGAATGAGTCGCCTTTCCCCATGATTCTTGTACGCGCAAACCTAGAGAAGGTTCGGGGGTTTGTGTGGCAGAAACTGCTGCTTCTAAATTAAGATTAATAGTGGAGTAAGCTACTTGATTTCGTAAGCTTTTTAACTGAGCGTCAATGCGTTCAATTGACTCCCGGATATTACTCAATTCTTGAGAAGCTTTGAGTACGTCGCTAATAGAGCCGGATCTGTCCATAATTTTTAAGACCATTTCTTCTGATTTACGCAGATTTCGCAGTCTGGCTTCACTATCAACTAATCGATCGGTAACATCCTCGGCTGTAAGAGAACGGTTCTGTACATTTCCTAGTTTGGCGAGAGCGTTTAATGTGGTTTCTAACTTTTCTTCAGGAACCCTGATTTGCATTGAGGCAGTATGCCGAATACTGCTATCTGGTGGTTTTTGGTTTTGAAAACCTAAGATGTCGCCTTGCTGTTTTTGGACAAGATTAGAAACTGTTCGCGTACTCTCATCAATGGATTTGACAACAAGAGTTATTTCTGCTTTTTTAATTAGTTGGGGACGTGATTTGGGTTTTTCTGCTGTTGCTTGTGTCTCCGAAGGTGAAGCTGCATCCATTGCTGCCTGTGGTGCTGCTGGCGATGCCATTGGAGCCCCTGCTGTTGGCATATTTGCTTCATTTTGCCTTGCTCGATTCATTTGGCTGCTGCTACCACAACTAGCCATTCCCACCGCAGATGACGCAATTAAGGCGACGATCGCGATCGTTTGTCTGGTGCGCTTATTGGCTTGAGTCTGGTTTTGCTTAGGGAATTGTGGCAGAAATTTTACTGAGGAGTGAGTTTTCATTGATGCTTTTTCCTATAAAAAACTTTAGGGGATTGAGTTTTGTACTTGATTTAACTTAATCTCAAGTAGATAGTGTTAGCTTAGCTGATACAAAAATTGAAACGGCCTAGACTATGCAACTTCCTGCTGACAGCTCTAATTTGTAATTGCTATGACAGATGATTTTGATGCTAATTTTACAGACTCAACTGTTGAAATGCTTGATATGGCATCGCCGCAGTCAGACTCAGGTACAGCAAAGAAAACTGCGGTGCTTGACTTCGCGATCGCACCAATTTCGCGCCAGGAAGCTTGCCATCAACTTCTCAAGACTCTCCGGCCGGGACAAGATCGAATGGGTGTATGGCAAGGCGGCAGACTGGCGGTTTCGGCGGTTCCGGGTGCGGGTAAGTCTACTGGGATGGCGGCGGCGGCAGCTTTGGCGATCGCAAACTTTCAACTTCACAGTCGCCGTCAGTTAATAGTTGTCACTTTTACCCGTTCCGCAGCAGCAAGTATTAAAGCTAAAATCCGCAAGAACTTACAAGCATTATCTTTATCAGAAGGTGCTTTTACCGTGAATACCCTGCACGGTTTGGCTCTAAATATTGCTCTCCGTCACCCTGATTTATCTGGTTTAGATTTGGAAAATTCTACTTTGATAACTCCGAACAAAAGTCATCGATTGATTCGGATTTGTGTAGAACAATGGATAGCAGAAAATCCGCGACGCTATCAAATTTTACTCGAAGGTAATCAATTTGATGGCGAGGAAACGGAAAGAATGCGTCGCCAGTCGGTTTTGCGGACTGAAATTTTGCCACAATTAGCTAATACGGTGGTTCACGAGGCAAAATCTTCTGGTTTGTCACCTGAAAATTTAGAGGAGATAGGTAGTAATTTTGCTGATGACAATTATCAGGTTTTAGCGGTATCGGCTGGGTTGTATAAGAAGTATCAAGCCTTGTTGCGATCGCAGAATTTAATCGATTACGATGAAATGATTTTAGCAGCAATCCGGGTGCTAGAAAATCCCGCCGCTTTAGCGATGGAGCAAAAGCAAGTATTCGCAGTTTTTGAAGATGAAGCTCAAGATTCTACGCCTTTGCAAACTAAGTTATTAGAAATATTAGCTACTGATGCTGCTCATCCTCATCTACCTCCTAATTTTATCCGAGTTGGAGATCCCAATCAAGCAATTAATTCTACTTTTACTCCTGCCGATCCGATTTATTTTCGTCAATTCTGCGAAGCTTGCCAAGTTGAAGGTAATTTAGCGACAATGAACCAAGCTGGCCGCAGTACGAAGATTATTATTGATGCTGCTAATTTTGTTGTAGAGTGGGTGAACAGTTCTAAATTAACTGGACAAGAAAAACCTTTCCGCAATCAAAGTATTCTGGCTGTAGGTAATAACGATCCCCAAGCTAACGCTAATCCAGCTCCCGAAGGTGGGGGTTTAGAAATATGTCAACCTATTGATATTTATGACTCTATAAGGCTAATTGCTGACAGGGTTTTAAAGGTGTTTGCAGACTTGGAAAATAAGAGTTCGGCTGCAATATTAGTAAGGGAAAATAAACAGGGTCGATTTGTTAGAGAGGTATTGGAAAATCCTCTCAAATACAACATGAAGTTCGATCTGAGTAAGTATGGAATTAGAGTTGAGGATGTATCTGAAAGAGAACGCTATTCCCAAGTTCCCTCTGAAATTTTAGCATTGCTCCAATTTATCGATCGTCCCCATTCCCCCGATTATCTCAAAGCTGCTTTAAAAGTCTTGAGCGATCGCGAACTTATCCCTAAGCAAGATTATAATGCTCTCGCTATACAATCAGAGCAGTTTCTTTACCCCGGCCCGCTCGATCCGCCGCAGTCCGATCGGGTTCGTAAATGTCGGTATTTCTGTTGTAGTTTGCTTCATGCTAAGTTAGAATTACCAATTTATCAGTTGATTTCTTTTCTAGCTTTATCGCTGCAATATAACCAGGCAGAGTTAGCGACTGCTGACAAATTGGGAGAAAGAATTTTCAAACAAACTGCTGGTAATAATTCTATGAGTGCGATTTTAGATGCACTGATTGAAATTGTTGGTTCTGAGCGGTTTGAACCTGTAGAAATACCTCTAGAAACAGAGCAAGATAGAGAACATCCTTATGTACGAAAGCGCCAAGTTACTATTATTACTATGCACAAAGCTAAGGGTTTAGATTGGGATTATGTTTTCCTACCATTTTTGCAGGAAACTACTATTCCGGGAGGTTTGCGGGTATTTCCCCAATCTCGGTTTTTAGGAGATTTTACATTAGCGGAAGTAGCGCGAGCTCAAATTCGTGCTAGTTTACATCAGCAGTTTCCTTTACCAGATATCGCTACTGCTTGGGAGTTAGCGGGATATTTGAAGATGTCAGAAGAGTTTCGGTTGTTGTATGTGGCGATGACGCGAGCGAAGCGTTTACTATGGATGGCGGCGGAAAAAAAGGCTCCTTTTACTTGGAATAATTTAGAGAATTTGCAGGAGCAAAAGGCAAGTCCTGTGGTGTTAGCTTTGAAGGAGAGATTTCCTAATTAGGAATTATAAGTTAAGTAACGCCGCCCTCTAGGCGGTATTTTTACCGCCCAGAGGGCGGCGTTACGGATATTAATCCTAAATCAACTATTAACCACTAACTAATTGCTTCCAAAGCAAAGAAATTCTCAAAAATTTTATGACCAACATCATTAATTTGCTGCTGTAAATCATCCATAAATTCATGCAAACCCATCTTAATGATTTCGTCAATCGTCAGATAATCTAATTCGGCACGGGAACGACCTAAAGCACGTTCTACAGGATTTTTCCAAGTATTAGAAGGAGTCCCAGTGATTTCGTGAAGAGACCGCTCAGCTTGCAACAAACAAAAGTGAATTGAACGGGGAAACTCTCGATCCATTATCAGAAACTCCGCAACTCCTGTGGGTGTAATTCGATGTTGCTTGCGTTTCCGATACATCTCATAAGCACTAGCAGATTTTAACAGTGCCATCCACTGAATTTCATCAAGTGCAGTGCCTACATATTGAACAGAAGGCAACAGAATAAAATACTTAACATCAAGGATGCGAGAAGTCTTATCTGCTCGTTCTAAAAAACGTCCCATTTGACCAAAATGCCACCCTTCATTATGCGTCATCGTCGCATCCATCACCCCAGCAAACAAATGTCCTGCCATTTTTACTTCTGCAAAAAACTCTAGCAGTTGAGACATAGTTTGTTCATTAGCTGCTTGTTGCACCATCATATAAAACTCATTAACTTGCTGCCACATTTCCGAAGAAATAATTTCTTGGATAGAGCGAGCATTTTCGCGGGCGGCTCGCAAGCAAGAGATAATTGAGTTAGGATAGTCAGTATCGAAACTGAGGAATTGAATCACATTTTCTGCGGTTGCTTCGCCGTAACGTTCTTGAAATAATTCCAAATCGCCCGTTATTTTTACTAATGGTTCCCACTGTTGGGTAACGCCTGTGGGAGAGTCAAGAATTAAGTTGAAATTGACATCGGCAAAGCGGGCGATGTTTTCGGCTCGTTCGACATAGCGGTTGAGCCAATAGATGGAATCAGCGACGCGACTTAACATAAGAGATTTTAGAAATGGTAATTAGCAAGTTACTCTAACCATTCAACGAGTGTAGCATCATTAATAACCAAAAGAGCGATCGCATAGTTTGGGCAAGCAGAACTTAGGTTGACAGTACGGCCGCCATCCCCATAGTATTTTAACCGCAGGGACGGCAGCATTACGATTATTGGTAAGTCCGATGGCAAATGGGAATACCTCACTCTTCCCATTGATTAACCGAAACTCTTAAATGCCAGTAGGAATACCAAAAACCTGCGTCCAATAGGTGTTATAATTAACACTCCCAGTATCATTGGCTAAAAAGTAATAACCCACGCCAATTTCCTGATAATCAGCATTCAGAATATTAGCGCGATGCCCTGAGCTATTCATCCACTGTGCAAAGACATCCTCTGGTGTCGAAGAACCAGCGGCAATGTTTTCCCCAGCGACTCCGGGATAACCTACAGATTGCACCCGATTAGTTGGAGAAGAACCATCTTTTCCAGTGTGGCTAAAAAAGTCTTGATTTGCCATATTTTTGGTATGATTCTCCGCCGCATTACTCAACTGAATATTTGCTTTCAGTGGGGGCAATCCCGCTTTACTGCGTTCTAAATTAGTAAGTTCTACAACCCGATTGATAAATTCTTGGTTTTCAGGTGTAGTATTTCCATTATCTGGAATTGGACTTCCACCCAAAAAACTAGCACTGGTAAGACTAGAAGCTAACACATTATTTAGTTGAGCAAAAATCTCGCCTGTGATGCTATCAGCAATCAGAGTATTAGCGCCGCTAGTTTGCAGGCTAACACTATTTACACCGTCAGGTAGCCGGATTAAATCTACACCATTTTCAAAGTCATTGATAATATCGATCCCTCCACCAGTTGCTAGTGCAAAAGTATCTTTTCCTGCACCACCAGTTAGTGTATCAGTATCGCGATCGCCTGAGAGAAAATCATCCCCAGCATCCCCAAAAAGCAGATCGTTACCTCTACCACCATATAAACTGTCGTTACCTTCTCCACCTCTGACAATATCTGCATCTAAATCTCCTCGAACTAGATCGTTGCCACTTTCTCCATCTACAAAATCGCTATCTTTTCCACCCATTAAAGTATCACTTCCTGACCCACCTAAAAGGCTATCTTCACCGTTATTGCCTCCGATCAGTTCACTATCAGCAGCACCTTGAACTGTATCATTTCCGCCCAGAACAAACGCACCACCAGGAAAATTTGTTAGTTCTCCAGCAGACAAGATAATATCTTCCGAAGTGTTATCGCCGAGCAAGCGAGATATGCCGTTTTCAATGTTAGATTGTAGTGCCATTGTTATTTGCTTCCAAATGTAGATTTTACTGGATTTGGTTGAGGTAGGAGCGATCGCACCTTTGCAGAACCCCCGATAGTTTAGATGCACCCAGACTCAGGCTAGCCCCAGTAGTGAAGGCTTTTGGAAACCTCTATTTCTCTATTGTGAGCAATTTGCTAGTTTTATGCAAATAACGATTTTTTGTTACAATTATTTACATTGTCTGTTTGACAGGACTTCGGCAACTGTCACACTTAAATTAACTTGTATGGTGACTCAGATGAAGTTGTAGTATTAATCAAATCAGAGTTTGGGCTGATGGCGTATCTTACTAATTATGCCACTTCCGAAATTCTTTCAATCCGTAAAATCCCTTAAATCCATGATAGAAATTATTGCTCATCGGGGTTTTTCTGCGATCGCCCCTGAAAATACCTTAGCCGCTTTCGATCTCGCTATCAAATATGGTGCTAATTCTATCGAATTCGATGTCCAATTGTCCGCAGAAGGCGTGCCAGTTATTTTTCACGATACCACACTGGATAGAATTACTCGAACTTCGGGCAAAGTCCGAGATAAAACCTTAGAAGAATTGAACTCGCTGGATGCTGGTGCGTGGTTCGATCGGCGGTTTTCTGGAGAAAAAATTCCCACATTGAAATCAGCTTTAACTATCCTCAAAAATGTTGAAAAATTTCTATATTTTGATGTCAAGCCTGATTGCGAATGGTCAAGTTCAGAAGTAAAGAACTTTGTTAATACCTTGCTGGTTGAAGGGGTGAATAATAAAAGCGTAATTACATCTTTTAACGCTCAATTTCTTGAACAAGTCCGCGAAGTTTCCCAAGATTTGCTAATTGGTCGCATTGTCGCGAATGAATCAGATTATAAAGCTCAGTTGGCGAAAGCTTTAGCCGCTGAGGATCGTTTAATCAGCAGTCAATATCGCGTTTTACTAGATCACCCCTCACTGGTTGAAAATAGCCGAAATCGGGGAGTAGATGTTGTGGCTTGGACGGTAGACAGCCGGGAAGATGTGGTAAAATTAGTGGATATCGGTGTGATGCGAATAGTAACTAATTCTTTGATAGGAAACGAAATAAAATTATGACTTACCTTTGGCAAAAATATCAACCAAAATTCTGCCTATATACGGAGAAAGGAAAAGAAAAGTTATAATAAAACTGGTTTTCCGCAATTAATAACGTTCTAAACGCTGAGAAGGTTGCTAGATATCGACTGCCACAAATTTAATACTATTAACTTCCTATTCCTAAGTCAGGGACAAATTGCGCTAAAATCATCATGGCTGCAAAATTTAACAGACAATTCGCCAGATGACTACTCAGCTAAATGACCTAGAAGCCCAACTAGAAACCCTCCGCCAAGAAGCCGAAAATGCGATCGCAACTTCCAATACCCTAGAACAACTCGAACAGTTGCGGATCGGGTACTTCGGCAAGAAAGGCCAACTGTCGCAAATTTTAGGCAGCATGGGCAAATTGGCTGCGGATCAGCGGCCAAAAATAGGCGCGATCGCCAACGTGATCAAAGAAGCGATCGCAACAGAATTAGACAACAAACGCATCACCCTGCAATCGGCTCAAATCCAAGCCAAACTTGAAGCAGAAACCATAGATGTTACCATGCCAGGGGTTTACCGTCCCCAAGGTCGAATTCACCCCTTAAACGGCGTTATTGACCGAGCTTTAGATATCTTCGTTGGTCTTGGCTACACCGTCGCCACTGGCCCAGAAATAGAATCAGATTACTACAACTTCGAGGCTCTGAATACGCCGCCCGATCATCCCGCACGGGATATGCAAGATACCTTCTATTTACCCGATGCAAAATTGCTGCGGACTCATACATCTAGCGTCCAAATTCGCTACATGGAAAACCACGAACCGCCGATCCGAATTGTTGCACCGGGTCGTGTTTACCGCCGGGATACAGTCGATGCTACTCATGCGGCTGTCTTCCATCAAATTGAACTTTTAGCTGTCGATGAAGGGCTAACATTTACCGATCTAAAAGGCACAATTAAAGAATTTTTACGGCAAATGTTCGGGCAAGATTTACCGATTCGCTTCCGTGCCAGCTATTTCCCTTTTACTGAACCTTCAGCAGAAGTTGATTTGCAATGGCAAGGGCGTTGGCTAGAAGTTTTGGGCTGTGGTGTAGTCGATCCTAATGTTCTCAAAGCAGTTGGTTATGACCCAGAAAAATATACGGGATTTGCCGCTGGTTTTGGTGTAGAACGCTTTGCTCAAGTTCTGCATAAAATTGATGATATCCGCCGCGTTTATACCAGCGATTTACGCTTTCTGCGGCAATTTTAATCTGATTTACAGAAAACTGTTTGTAACGCTGCTTTCCACGCACTCGATCATGGCGGTGAGATGGTGGCGTTACTTTAGTAATGCGTAAGTGTTACAAGCAAAATTCCCCAAGGGTACAGTGGCTTCGATCTCAAATTTGCTCAATTCTGGAAATCTCAGTATTATAGAAACCGCCAAGACGGTTAGAATGTTTAAATGCTGAAACCCTTGCTTTGATTGCTTCTTACTTCTTCCTTCTTACTTCTTCCTTCTTCCTTCTTCTTCGACCATACATCTAGTCAAAACCGTTTTTTGCTATAACTACATCATCAAATTCAAACTATTGTTTTGATTTAGATGAGGAGTTGAACGTATGAAAAAGATGAGTCACTGGAATCAATCCGCAGGAGTCCTAAGCTTGTTCGCGATCGCGATCGGCACTTTGCAGATATCTGCGATCGCCCAAGGCGCAACCGCAACATCAAATCTCAGTCAAAATCCACAGTCAAGTACCTCTGAAATAGCCCAAGCTACAGTAAGTCTCTGTCGCAGAGTTACTGCATCCCAGGGTTTAGTCATCCGCGAGAAACCCTCGCTCACATCGCGCCAAGTAGGAAGCGCACCCGTAAATAGTCAAATCACCCTCGTGGAAGCGGCAAACGTGCTTCAGGCATCGGATGGTCGCCTCTGGGTAGAAATTTCATCTCCAGTCAGGGGGTATATTTCTAACGGCTATGCTAACCGGGAGAGCAATCTGGGAATATGTTCGGGGATAGCGAACAATCCTCCTCAAAATCCCCCTGCTGGTAATGGAACTCCTAACGCTAGTCTTTGTCGCCAAGTGGAACCCCGCGTCGCGCCGCGCGGTTTAGCTGTCCGCGCAGATGCTTCTGCTGCGTCGGGTTACAGAGGGGGAGTACCTGCTAACGGTAAGGTGACTCTGGCCCCAGACTACAAGCTAGTTTTGGATAAAAGCGGGCAAAACCGCAATTGGGTAGAGATTACATCCCCGTTTGCCGGGTTTGTATCTGCCCAAAGTCTGATTATGTGCCGTTAAAGTGGCTGTGCGATCGCTTTTTTCTGTGAAAGGGCGATCGCCTACTCGATAAATTCAATTTTATGTAGTAATTCGTTTTCCTCTAGTTAGGGATTTCTAGTAAGTTGATTGAATTTGTAACTGCTTAACTTCTAGTTCAACTTGAGCTTGTACCAATACTTCGGACAGTTTTTAAGCAGCCAAAGTACCATAGGACAGGAGTGAAGGAAAGTTAGGGTGATTTAAAATCAAATTTGGGTCTAAATCTAACTTATCAATAAAGGTGGAAAGCAGATGCCGATTGAGTTGTAGACGTTTATAAGAAGCCATCGAAAAGACAAATGCCTCACTTGATAAGTGACAATTATAAGCCTGATATTTGGCTAAGTTAAGAGAAGTTAAACTGGCATTAAAATGAAAATCAAGCCGTTGGAGATGAGGAGATTGACAATCCGATAAGCCCGTAAATTGTTTGGCATCACGAAACACAAATTCTATCTGAAAACGAGCCTGATAATATTCAATAATTTGTTCGGGAGAGAGATTAATATCAGTACTAAATAATAAGGCATTTTTGATTTTACCGTTGGCTTGAACCTCAGAAATACAAACTAAACAAACTGGGCAATTTAAACAACAACTCCACACAACTAACGTAGAGAGTGAAACGCCCGGTTTTATTTCTTTAACAAAATTCAGGCGACTCAAATCTTGGCCGTCAAATTTACCATCATATTTACGAGGTGCGCCCCGTTTCTTTTGTTCACCTGTATAAAGATAACGGAGGTTAGCATCAACTCTTAATTTGCCAATAAAATCTAAATTTAACTCCCGCACAGTCTCCCAGAATTTAGAGCGGTAATAATAGCCATCAGCCACCAAATAACGAACAGAATTTGGGAAGAAAGAACGAGTGTTTTTTAAATGTTTAGCATAGTCGTCAACTCTTGTTATATCAGGATTTGAGCTGAATGGCACCTGTTTTTTTCGCTGTTTTTTTGGCGGCTTTTCTGGGTAACTTTTCTGGGGGGTTCGGTGTTTCTATTTGAGGACGTGAGGGAGTTTGTTGCACACTTAAACTATAGGACAAATGCGTCTCAACTTGGAAAATAGAAATCACCGAAATTTCCAATCCCTGTTCAGCCCTGTGCCTGCAATACCATTATAAAAATAAGCTTTACCCTCAGTTTTTTTACCACTTTTTCTTAAGAAAGAACAATCCATGACGGCAATAATTGTCTGCTCAGGATTCAAGGCCTGTTGGAGAAAATATTGATTAAATTGTGGGAAGTTAAAGGGTTTGAGAAAGTGACTACGATAGGTTTTTTCACTTAAAGAACTATAACGGCTAAGATTCGTGAAGTTGACCTTGCCATAGATGAGTAAAATAGTTGAAAATAAAGTTACTAAAAACTTTTTTTGGGGTTGACTAATCCCTGGCATTTGTTGTAAGATTGATTCAATAATATTCATGTATGCAGTCTGTTAAGCTGGTGTTTTTTTAGCTTAACCTAAAAGAGTGCCTTTTTTCTCTTTTATTTGGGCTCAGATTCCACTCACTTTCTTGGCTTCTGTGCTGGGTTGCGTTAGTTAAGCTTGCCGTAGGTATCGCTTCCCTATTTAAAAACTGTCCGAAGTATTGACATTAATACACTTCATCATTGCCTAAATACGATTTTTAAAGGCAAGCTTGAAAGCCGAACTCAAACTAATAGGACTTACGCACCCAACCAAAGAAACCGGGTTTTTTGACGAAAATACTTTGTTATGACCGACAGATTTTCTCAAAAACCCGGTTTCTGGGACGACCTGCGTAAGTCCTATATTGCATTTTCCTCCTGCCTCCTGCCTCCTGCCTCCTACATCCTGCCTCCTGTCTGCTGCTATACGTAACTGTCAGCGTCTTTTTTGTAGATTATTGTGTCTCTCCAATTGCTTGCGATCGCCCCCACTCCTCATTCCACCTGCTTTTTACCCGAAAAAGTGGCGATGCCGGAGGCACAGTGACCCACGCCAGCCGAATTCTTTTTGAGAGTTCTCAGCTTAAAACCTTTTAAGCACAAGGTTTTCAAGTTGCTGCGAGCCGCCTCAACAAGTTAGACGCAAGCTAGGTAAAGCGATTTCGCCTTGGTCGTTGCGATCGCGTACTTGAACTAATCCTGAGACTACTCTGATGAGATTACTGGAGATTCCGTCCACCTATGATTTCAATCTGCTATATACATAAGGATAATGAATTGAACGCTAGGGAGCCTCACAGTTAAATGTGCTGTCTCACAACTGAATAGCTCAATTTTCGCAGAACTCCCCTGCTTAGAACAGTTGAGCCTTTAACTAGGTCGATTTCGACTTACTACTTTAGGTAGTTGCGGTCAAAATTGCCACCCTGTTACTCTTACGCTTTTGCCGATACAACATCTACGAGCGCCTACCCCCCCACGTTTAGCATCGGCTCCAAGTGTTAACAAACATTTTCTCGGTGAACCTACCATGATTGAACCAACGGTGCAGATCGACCCTTTAAATAGCCCCCATCCCATCCCTTGGGAATGGATTGTGGCTACCCACGCTGAAATTAGCTCAACTGTGGGCTCTGGTGTACGCTACTACCGCAGCCCCTCACTGATTTCTACCAATGGTGAGTACGCAGCATACAGCCGGATTCAAATGCAAGTGCAGCGAGAGTTCTACCGCTGTCGCGCTAGCACTGCCATGTTTGTAGAAAACCTGCGGACGGGGGAATTACAAACGGTGATGCCTTCTTCACCGTTGGCAGATCATCGGTTTTCCGCTCCTGAAGAGTCCGATCTGCCGGGGGCGATGGCGATTTTGATTCCTGTTTCTTGGAACAAAACTGGCGATCGCATTTTAGCACGGGAATTTGAGGCCATCTTTAGCGCGTCGGATATGTCGGACTACGCGGTAGTCTGGGACAGTAACCAGAATCGCACCCATACAATTGCCCCTGCGGGCAGTTTGTACACTCATGCCGTACTCTTGGGTTGGAGCGAATCTTATCCTGATGAAGTGCTTTTCCGTGCTGGCAATCTGGGCGATCGCTCTTGGCCAGTTTGGGCAGTCGATTTGGGGGGTAGGACTGTTGCCGCCAACCACGATCGACCTCAAGTTTTCCGCAGTCAAGTTAGCAATGCCTGGGCCGGGCCGCAGTTACATTTTTAGATTTTAGGTTATGGGTTTTAGATTAAGTTTTGCTGGGGATAATTCTCTACCACTACCAATTCTTCAGCCAGCTCATAATCTAAATCTCACACCTACAATTAATATCCGCTTGGTATTTCTATTCACTTGCTCAAATTTCAATTCTCCGATCCTATTTTTGAGTTTTTAACTTCCGGTTTTGACCTGTGAATTGTGATATTTACTTTAATTCTCCTCGATCGGCAGCAGTACCAAACTGCTGCTTTTCGCCATGAGATCGACCAGTTTTCAATTGCGTAGGTACTTCTTTAAATTCCCAATTACCAATTCCTAATTCCTAATTACCCATTACCCATTACCAATTACCCATTACCAATTACCCATTACCAATTACCCATTACCCATTACCCATTACCCATTACCCATTACCATTACCCATAGTAAATTTTTTTCACCCGATTCAGGCTGCTATAATGCGATCGCATCTACTTTAATTTTGAGACTTATGACTGTTCAGCAATTAGATATTAACGACTCTAACCTGGAACTGTGCGACCTGATTTTTCAGCGAATTGCCACAAGTTCGCAGCAGCAAATTACCTTTGCTGAATATATGGATTTAGCACTATATCATCCGCAGCACGGTTACTACACTACTAATGAAGTCAATATCGGCAAACATGGCGATTTTTTTACCTCCCCTCACTTGGGTGCTGACTTTGGCGAAGTATTGGCAGAGCAATTTGTCCAAATGTGGGATATTTTAGGCAAACCCAACTCTTTTATTATTGTAGAAATGGGGGCGGGGCAAGGGATTTTAGCTGCTGATATTTTAGCATATTTGCAACTACAGTATCTAGATTTTTCCCAAATATTAGAATATGTGATAATTGAGAAATCAGCGGTACTCAAAGCAGAACAGCAGCAACGATTAACCACTATAAAATCTGTCAGGTGGTGCAATTGGGATGAAATACCTCCTAATTCGATTGCTGGTTGCTTCTTTTCTAATGAATTAGTGGATGCGTTACCTCTCCATCAAATCATTATTGACAAAGGTCAAATTAAGGAAGTTTATGTTACTGCTGAAAGTCAGGTGCAAGAAGATGGAAAAACAGCCAGAAAGTTTGCTGAAGTTATCGGTGAAGTTTCTACACCTAAAATTAGCGAATATTTTAATTTAGTAGGAATAAATTTATCTGCAAGTGGATACACTGATGGCTATCGCACCGAGGTTAATTTGGCAGCTTTGGATTGGATTACTACTGTTGCTGAAAAATTGCAACGAGGATATTTATTAACCATTGATTACGGCTATCCAGCTCACCGCTATTATAATCAAAATCGGCGAGAAGGGACGCTACAATGCTATTACCATCATCAACATCACAATAATCCTTATATATATGTAGGGAAGCAAGATTTAACAGCTCATGTTGATTTTACGGCCTTGGAAAAACAGGGAGAATTGTGCGGATTGGAGTTAGTGGGATTGACTCAGCAGGGATTGTTTTTAATGGCTTTGGGTTTGGGGGATCGCATTGCGGCTCTTTCTTCAAATGATGCACAGGTGTTAGATTTAGCAGCATTTTTGCGGCGGCGAGAGGCGTTACATCAATTGATCGATCCGATGGGGTTGGGGGGTTTTGGGGTTTTAGTGCAGTCTAAGGGTTTGAGTGAGGAGGAAAGGGGATGTAAACTTAAGGGTTTGATTGTGCCGGAGTAGTGATTTTAAGTTATAATATACTATTTTAGTTATATTACCCGATCGTCAGCTTAATTACTAGGATTATCCCCGCGATCGCGATCGCGATCGTTGAGAAGAATATCGAGAATGCGGCGATTCTCAGCTTGCATTCCGCGAATTTCTGTCTGTTGTTGAGCAATAATTTCTTGCTGTTGGGCCATTGATTGGAATAACTGCTGTCGTTCTTCTCTTGCTTCTGTTGCTACATTAGCTAGAGCTTGAATGACACGACTATTACTTTCTATGAGGCGATCGTGACGTTCTAAAATTTGTTCGTGGCTCTCGATCGCACGAGAGTGAATTTCTGCCGTACTTGCCAAACTGTCTATCTTGGTGGCCAAACGGTCTAGCCTCTCATCATCCCAACGCTCTGTACTCATCGGTTTCTCTGTTTCACTTTCAATAAATTATATAGAATTATCCCCGCGATCGCGATCGTTGAGAAGAATATCGAGAATGCGGCGATTCTCAGCTTGCATTCCGCGAATTTCTGCCTGTTGTTGAGCAATTATTTCCTGGTGTCGATCCATCCTTTCCTGCTGTTGGGCCATTGATTGAAATAACTGCTGCCGTTCTTCTCTTCCCTCTGCTGCTACATTAGCTAGAGCTTGAATGACACGACTATTACTTTCTATGAGGCGATCGTGACGTTCTAAACTTTGCTCATGACGTTCTAAAATTTGCTCCTGACGTTCTAAAATTTGTTCGTGGCTCTCGATCGCACGAGAGTTACTTTCTGCCACACGAGCAGCATTCTCTGACACACGAACAGCGTTCTCTGACATACGAGCCGCGTTTTCTATCAAGCTTGCCAAACGGTCTAGCCTCTCATCATCCCAACGCTCTATAGTCATAGGTTTCTCTCTGTCACGTTCAATAAATTATATAGCCCACATTCCGCAGATGTGGCTTGGATTTTTTTATCAGTTGTGAAAGCTTGGAGCCAATATGCTTTTGGGTTGAACTTATGCGGTTTTAGCGTTACAGGAGCCTGTCAAATTTACCTAGATTAAGTAAGTTGAAAAAATTGACTTTTTCTAATATATTCATGTCGCTATTTTATCACTTCAACTCATCTTTTCAACCAAGTCAACTCATGCCAAGAGCAAATTATCTTGACTCATAAATGAGGATTATTTACAAATATTTATACCTTAATACCAATCATCATCCACTTGAAAATATTAAATAGTATTGACAGCAATACTGCCCTAAATGCTTTAATACAACTTGACGGTCTGGGGTTAAATTGCTGACTTGCTTCTCTCCATTTATAGTCACTAAATGCACCGCCTGAAACATCTGAAATATCCAGCGCATTGTCGGCTTATTGGTTAATTTCTTCACTTGATTTTTTACCCCCTCATTGGTGACTTCTAATTGTTGTCTCAATTTTCTTTGAGCTAGGTTATACACTAACAAGCACAGTCCCATTATCATTCCAATTGCTTCCACTCGCTCCGGCTTTTTCACAAATACGCTTGACGTAAAAAATAACGGATCTTTGATAAATCTAAATCCTCTCTCGTTACTTTGCTGCGCTTTGTATTCCGATAATACCTGTTGATTACTCACGGATTTTGTGTCTAAGATATTCGTGGCTAATATAAATCTCCCAGCTTTGACTTTTTCCGCTTCTATTACTGATTTTTGGGTTTCTATTTTACCTGTAACTTGATAAACTATTGTCTTGGTCTGGCTCTCTATTTTCGGCTTGATTTTCGTTTTTTTTACGGGCTTTTCTCGGTATTCAATTTCGGCAAGCTGGTGATATTTCCAAGAATCTGATAACCGTTTTATTGCCATATCTGCATCGGCAATACAAGCAAACTCTTGTTTGAATATCTTACGCAATGAGGCTTTGGCTAATTCTAACTGTTTCGCTACGTGCTCGGATATTTTTTTAATGGCTGCTTGTTTTCTGATTTCACTCTCTATCACTAGCCATCTTTGCTTGATGTTAGCATAATCACTTGATATCGCTGCTATTTTATACCCCTTTATTTGATTTGGCTCCCAGGCATTATCTTCTATATCCCAGATTTTATTTTGAGCTTCTTTGATACTTAATGGTACTCTGGTTATCCATTTCATTCCTGCCATCGCTGACAAATTAGGAGCTGTGTATAAGGCACTGTCTGCTACACATATACCGTCAAATGTCCACTGATTTTTAAATTCTTTCAGTCTTTCTACAAATACACTTTTATCGTCGGCGTTTCCGTCATCTATTTTGAGATACAATGGTACGTCTCCATCTCCAGTTACGATTGTGTCTATGATAAATTGTTTCAGGTCTGGTCTTCTATCCCTTGAGTATCCATGTACGATTTTTATGGCTTTCATTTCATCTTCTCTCTCTAAGGATTCTGCTTCAATTACTTGACCTTCTTTCTGACAGCTTTTGTATTCTCCTTCTACTGATATTGAACTGCTGTCTAGGTGAACGCTTTTCATTTCTACTTGAAATTTCATCGCTGCTTTCAAGGCAATTGCTGTGAATAATTTTGTCGTCCCAGCTTGATAATATTTGTCTAATGCTCTTCCTATCCTGTCATCGTTTAATTGTTCAGGCGTTACTCCTTCTCCAATTAGATGTTCTGTTGCTTTTCCTACAAAAAATGTGTCGAATAGGTATATTGGAGCGCTCAAAAAACCCAATCCGTTCAAAATCATCGCTTTCATTACTTGTCCTGGACTGAGGGTTTCTTTGGTTCTTAATCCCACTTTTTTGTTGACTTCTTCTACCAATTCCATCTCATCTATTATTCCTGCTACTATTCCTAAATGGTCTAAATTTACGATATTTATCGCTTCTGAGGGCTTTTTCATAGTTTTTAGAGTTGGGTTAGTTGTGGAAGTTATTATATCCTAAAAAAGCCCAAAATGATTGTATGGCAATCATTTTGGGCTTTCGTGATTCCGAATTTATCTGAAATTAAATCTGCTTAAATATCTGCGGAATGTGGGATATAGGATTATCCCCGCGATCGCGATCGTTGAGAAGAATATCAAGAATGCGAATAGTCTCTGTTCTTAAACCCACAATCTCTATCTAACGAATCTTCTTTCAAGTATTTTTGATATTATCAATCTGACAACGTAACTCTTCTGCTTTTTCTAATAAGTCCGATTGTGCGATCGCACTCTGTTCTTTACTTGCCATCCACTTTAATTTTACCGAGTGACTTTCTGCTTCTTCATCACCTATAATTAAGCAAGCAACAGCACCACTGCGATCGGCTCGCCCAAATTGTTTCTTAAAAGCACTACCGCTCAAATCTATCTCTAGGCTAAATCCAAAACTACGCAGTTTTTGAGCCAATAATACCGCTTGTACTTCAGCGCGATCGCCCCTTGAAACTATATAGAAATCTAACGTATTAGTAGGTGCAGGTTGCAACTGTTGCAACAGTAAAATTAACCTTTCTAAACCCATTGCCCAACCCACCGCAGGCGTATCTGGCCCCCCCAATTCTTTTACTAAACCGTCGTAGCGACCACCACCGCAGACCGTTGCTTGCGCTCCCAAATCATCGGATATAATTTCAAAAGCTGTGTAGGTATAGTAATCTAAACCTCTAACTAATCGCGGATTTAATTGATATTTAATCCCCAAATCAGTTAACATTTGCTGCACTTTTTCAAAGTGGCGGCGCGAGTTTTCCCCTAGATAGTCAAGAATGCTTGGTGCATCTGCTGCAATTTCCTGGGTACGAGGATTTTTACTGTCTAAAATTCGTAGCGGATTGCGAATTAAACGATTTTGAGAATCCTGGTCTAATTCTTCTTTATAAGGTGTTAAATAATCTATCAAAGCTTGACGATAATTCTGCCGATCTTCCTTATTTCCTACCGAGTTAAGATCCAGGCCTAAATTTGTCAATCCGAGAGTTTTCAGGATGTCAGTAGCGATGGCAATTACCTCTACATCGGCCCTGGGATCTGCCGTTCCTAATACTTCTACCCCAAGCTGGTGAAATTGGCGCATTCGTCCTGCTTGTGGACGTTCGTAGCGAAACATGGGGCCAGTGTACCAAAGGCGCTGTAATCCACCTTGAGCATCTAAACTATTTTCAATAAAAGATCGTACTACTCCGGCTGTACCTTCTGGACGTAGTGTAATTGAGCGATCGCCCTTATCTTTAAAAGTGTACATTTCTTTGCCGACAACATCCGTAGCTTCGCCAATACCGCGCTCAAATAAAGATGTCTGCTCAAAAATTGGAGTCCGAATTTCTCGATAAGCTGCTTTTGCTAGAATCTCTCTAGCAATTGCTTCTAAGCGCTGCCAATATCCAATTTCAGGAGATAAGATATCCCGAGTTCCTGGTAAAGTTTTAATCGTACTCATTTTGAGATTTTTAGATTTTGAGTTTACACAACTAAAAGTAACGCCGCCCTTTGGGGGTAAAATAACCGCCTAGAAGACGGCGTTACAAAATTACTTTAGAAGTTATTGTAGAAGTTATTGAGTTATGCGTTTTTAGTGTTAATTATAATTAAACTCAAAACTCATAACTCAATACTTAAATTAACAGGGTGAGTTTCGTACAAATATTGTTCGTTGGCGGCAAGATTTACTGGCTAAACTCGCCCCTAAAAAAACTCCCTACAAATCAAAACTTCATTAAACTTCCCTACCATCTGGGAGAGTATCATCTCGCTCCCACACACCAAAGCGATCGCTATAGTAAGCCAATATTCGATCTACCTGCTGGCGAACTTCTGGATCGGCATCTTTAGAATACTGTACCCACAAACCCGCCACTTGGCTTTGACTGTAATCAAACTGCTGCGACTGCTGCGGAATTAAACCAGTTTCTACCCCTTCTACTTGACGCAGATGGGAGGCCACCTCTCGATATACTGCAAGCGGTAATTTTTGGCAACAAATTTTATACCGCAACTTTTTTTCCTGTGCCGTCTGCATTATCCCTTATCTTTGCCTGTGTTCAACCTTAGCCCTGTCTAGGATACCCCTTTATCGATGTGCCCTGGTAGAACGCAGCAGTTAATATTATCCAAACATACCTTTCCCCACTGCATAGCCCAGCGGACGAGTGCTACTCTGTTGCCTGTAGCCGTTTTGGTGAGGATATTGCTCATGTGGTTATCGACTGTACGCTTGCTAATATCCAACTTGTCGGCTATTTCTTGATTAGTCAATCCAGCAGCCACTAATTCTACCACTTGCAGTTCTCTGTCCGAGAGGGTGACAGAGGTGTGAGACACGCCAATAGCCATAATTTTTTTCTATCTCTGCATATTTACCTATGTACAATTTTAAAGGCATATCGGTACAATACTCCCTGCCCTAGCAACAATACTTAGCGATTAGACAATTTGGGTAGGGGCATGAAGCTTTTTTGGCGATCGCAGATATCAGTAACTCTGATAGGATAGTAATTGGTGCTTAAAAAAGCTGGCAAAAAAAGTGACTTATCCTCGCGTTCTGTGCCTCGGTGAAATTTTGTTTGATTGTCTAGCGGATCGGCCCGGGCGATCGCTAGAACAAGTAGAATCTTGGACACCCTATCCAGGCGGGGCTATTGCTAATGTGGCTTGTGCTTTAGTTAAATTGGGGACTAAGGCAGGATTTATCGGCGCTGTGGGCGCAGATGAACTGGGAAACTCGCTGGTAGAATTGTTGGCAGAGGTTGGTGTTGACACAACGGGAGTACAGCGACACCCGACAGCACCGACGCGGGAAGTTTATGTGTTACGCTCGGAGTCGGGCGATCGCGAATTCGCTGGTTTTGGTAAATTGAACGCCGCAGAATTTGCCGATACTCGCCTGCAAGCAGCACAAATACCAGAGGTGTTGTTTGAAAATGCTGAATTTTTAGTCTTAGGAACTTTAGAACTAGCTTATCCCGACAGTCGGGGTGCGATCGCGCGTGCGATTAAATTGGCAGAACAATACGACGTTAAAATTGTTCTTGACATTAATTGGCGTTCTGTATTTTGGCAAAACCCAGAAGAAGCTAAACCGCTAATTAAAGAACTATTAAAAAAAGTTGATTTTCTTAAACTCTCCGAAGAGGAAGCTCAATGGTTATTTAATACCACCGATGCGGGTGCAATTACTTACCGTCTCGACTCAGTGGAAGGCGTAATTGTAACTGCTGGCGCAGCAGGTTGTGGCTATTGTATTTCCCAGAATGAAGGCAAACTTCCGGCTTTTAATGTAGACGTTGAAGATACTACTGGTGCAGGCGATGGCTTCGTTGCGGGGTTTGTTCACCAGTTGTGCCAACATGGAATTCACAGCTTAGAAGATGCGGAAACTGTGAAGAAAATTGTTACATATTCGAGTGCAGTGGGTGCAATGGTAGCAATGAAACCAGGCGCGATCGCATCTCAACCTACTGCTGCTGAAGTAGAAGCATTTTTGTATTTACATAAAAGCCTTTAACTCCTCATATTACATTTAATGAAAAATATCTAACTTTTTAAACCACTGTGTTAGGCTCGTGTCCTGTTTATCTACAGGATAAAAAAATGTTACCAATAAAACGCTATGTAGCAGAGTTCATAGGTACTTTTTGGCTAGTATTTGGCGGTTGTGGTAGTGCCGTACTCGCAGCAGTATTTACCGCAGATGCAGCCAAAATTGCACCCAATGTTGTCTTTCCCGTGGGAGTCGGATTAGTTGGTGTGTCTATGGCTTTTGGCCTGACAGTGTTGACGATGGCCTTTGCTATTGGTCACATTTCTGGCTGTCACCTCAACCCGGCGGTTTCCTTTGGCTTATTTGTAGGCAAACGTTTCTCAGGCAGCGAACTCTTACCCTATATTATCGCCCAAGTTGCGGGAGCAATTGTAGCAGGGTTTGTTCTCTACCTAATTGCTAGCGGTAAACCAGGTTTTGAAATTGGCGGTTTTGCAGCCAATGGCTACGGTGAAAACTCTCCTGGTAAGTATGGTTTAGTAGCTGCTTTCCTCGCCGAATTTGTACTTACCTTCATGTTTTTAATTATTATCTTGGGGGCTACCGATCCTCGTGCTCCCCAAGGTTTTGCACCCGTAGCGATCGGTTTAGGTTTAACTTTGATTCACTTAATTGGTATTCCCGTTACCAATGTGTCTGTTAACCCGGCGCGGAGCACTGGCCCTGCGTTGATTTTAGCAGTTTTTGGCAGTCAGACTTGGGCGATCGCGCAGTTATGGCTGTTTTGGCTGGCCCCCATTGCTGGTGCGATCGCCGCAGGGTTTTTCTACTCATCCTTTTTAGCTGAATCAACCGTTGAATCGTAGGTATAGCAGGGGCTAGGGTCTAGGGACTAGGGGCTAGGGGAAGAAGGGAATAGAATCAGCGAGTTTGGTGGAACTCAGAACGTTCTAACCGACGAAAGCGGTTGCTATATTTATCCCCGTGACCATATTTCTCGTAAGGTGGGCGCTGCTGTTATCAATATTATGGCTAATACTCAAGGCTCATCGCAGCAGCGCCCACCCTACATAAACTTACATGAACTCACGGGGATCTGTGACATATCCTGTCAACGCAGATGCGGCCGCTGTATAAGGCGAAGCGAGATAAACTTGCGCTTCTTTATTCCCCATCCGGCCCGGGAAATTCCGGTTAGTTGTAGAAACACAAATTTCCGGTTCATTCAACCGCCCAAAAGTATCCTTTGGCCCGCCCAAACAAGCTGCACAAGAAGGTGCAGCAGGTTCAATGCAACCCGCAGCTAAGAAAATCTCAGACAATGTTTGACCTTCATGTTTAAGGCTAAACAAATCTTCGTAAACCTTCTGAGTTGCAGGCACTAAATAAGTCGGAACTTTGACTTGATTGCCTTTAATAAGTTTAGCAGCATGGAGGAAATCGGAAGTTTTGCCGCCAGTACAAGAACCGATATATACTCGGTCAATTTTTACATCGCGGCAATTTCTGGCTAAGTCGCGGTTATCGGGAGAATGGGGTTTAGCAACTACTGGTTCTAATTGGCTGACATCGTAGGTGCGATCGCTATAAAATTTAGCATCGCTATCGGTGTAAACTGCCTCAAAAGGTTTCGATGTCCGGGCGCGAACGTATTCAAATGTTGTCTCATCTGGGGCAACTGTACCATTTTTACCGCCAGCTTCGATCGCCATATTGCACAGCGTCATCCGTTCTTCCATTGTCAGGCGTTCCACTGCTTCACCCGCAAATTCCATCGTCCGGTAATTCGCACCAGCAACGCCAATATCCCCAATTATTTGCAAAATTAAGTCTTTTGCTAATAAATAATCGGGCATTTCGCCATTGAGGACAAAACGCATAGTCGCGGGTACTTTAATTAATAGTTTGCCCGTTCCCAGGATAAAAGCAGCGTCAGTGTTGCCGATACCGGTGGCAAATTGCCCAAAAGCACCGGCATTGCAGGTATGGGAGTCCGTACCAAAGAGGACTTCGCCGGGTCGAGTGTGGCCTTCTTGGGCGAGGGCGACGTGACAAACGCCTTTGTAGTCGGGATTTGCTTTAAAATTGGAGCGATCGGTGATGTCGTAGAAGTATTTAATGCCTTGTTCGCTGGCAAATTCACGGAGAATATCGACGTTGCGGTTAGCGCGTTCGTCGTTGGTGAAGATGTAGTGGTCGGGAATTAGGACGATTTTTTCAGTGTCCCAGACTTTGGCATCTGCGCCAAATTCCCGTTTGAATACGCCGATGGTACCGGGGCCGCAGACATCGTGGGTCATTAGCAGGTCTACGTCAACCCAGATGTTTTCTCCTGGTTCTACACTAGGCCGCTGAGATGCTTTGGCTAAGATTTTTTCCGTCAGGGTCATTCCCATATCGCGATCGCTCTTTTTTGATACTGGCTATCTGTATTGTACGAAAGATATTCAGATTATAGAATCTAAAGAGTTTGTACGCTGGTGTTTGCTGCCAGCATAATTCCTCTCAAAACCCAGTTGGTTCAAATAGTTGATTGAGTCGGGGCGGGAGATGAAAAAAGCGATTCCCAAGGTATTTGAGTAAGCATGACTGTTCATAAACCAAGGTTTCTGCTGCATTTTTTGCTTAATTTCTTCACACTTTTGGCTTCGCAATTCCTTATTAATCCCAAGTTCGACACTTAATTTAATATAAGACCGTTACATCGTTGTCACCGCTACTACATAAACAAAGTCCGCCTACGCGGACTAAAGAGGGTATTTAAATCGGATTGAGTATTACAAGCCCGCAGCGCTTTGATAAAAGGACAATTCGCAGCCAACACTATTCGCTTGCGTGACAACTACGGACTGTTTAACGGCAATTTTATCGATAAATGACAGTCTATACCCCAAAACTTAGAAAGTAAATAGCTAAATGTAAAGTCTTATAAATTTAAGTTGCTAAAATTTACAATATTCGGAGGCTATTGTCATTCTCAGGACAAAACGCTAGGCTGTTGACATTTGGACATTGACTATAGATAGGAAAAAACATTGGCAACAATTCTTGGTACAGCCTCAGATGACACTCTCATCGGTGGGTCAGGCAATGACAGTCTTGTAGGGCTCGAGGGCAATGACTCCCTGAGTGATTTTAGTCCTACTTTTGACACTCTAGATGGCGGCTCAGGCAATGACACCCTTCGGGCTGGAGTGGGCAACGATAGCCTTTTTGGGGGTGACGGCAATGATATTCTTTCTACTGACTTTTTCGATACCAATACCACGTTAGATGGGGGTGCTGGCGATGATACGATCGATGCTCTGCGTTCGTTTTCCGGTAATGTGCTGCGAGGAGGATCTGGCAACGATGTCTATATAGGCCCTGACAGACAACCAAGCCAGATTCAGGATACCAGTGGCATAGATCGGCTCTTAGTTCAAAGTTATCCCCTGAGCACAAATGTTTCTCTATCCTTGTCGCCTGGAAATATAGGATTAGCCCGACAAGGTACAAGCCTGCTGATTGACATTAACGTAGACGGGATAGCCAGGGCTGCTGAAGACGTTGTAGTTTTAGACTTCTTCGGTGCATTGCCCACAGTCGGGGGTGCTGGCTTAATCGAAACTATTAATAACCTCTCCGGTACAGCAATCCTCGCTGCTAATCTCACTGAGGCTACGGTAGCAGGCGGAATTAATGTAGCCACTGGTACCCCAGATGACGATAACCTCACAGGCACTCCTGGCAATGACAACATCAGTGGCCTTGACGCTAATGACACTATCAGTGGCTTAGATGGCAACGATTCTTTGCTTGGCGGCAACGGCAATGACAACCTCAGTGGGGGTGGAGGCAATGACTCCCTGATTGGCGGCGGTGGCACTGACACCCTGGATGGAGGTGTCGGCAATGACATTCTGAGTGCAACTGGCAGTCTCGCTGGTGGCGATGGAGATGACACGTTGCTAGGCTTTGGCCTTAGCACCTTCGATGGCGGTGCGGGCAATGACAGCCTTAGTGGTGGTGGTAATAGCACCTTAGAAGGGGGTGCTGGCGATGATACGCTCGATGCCAGCTTTACCAGTGGCAATCTGCTGCGAGGCGGTGCAGGTAACGATCGCTATCTAATCCGATCCAATGGATCGACTAAAATTTCAATTCAGGATACTGATGGCATCGATCGCTTAGACTTGACTGATTTCAGTGGTAGCACGACCACTGTTCCGGTTTCCCTGTCGTTGTCATCGGGAAATACAGGTTTAGCCCGACAAGGCACGAGTTTACTGATTGACATCAACAAAGACGGCATTGCACGGCCTACAGAGGACATTGTAATTTCAGACTTCTTTGGTGCATCAGCGACTGTTGCAGGTGCTGGTTTCATCGAAACTGTGAGCAACCTTTCCGGTACCGAGATCCTTGCGGCTAATCTCACTGAGGCTACCGCAGCACCTGGAGTCAATGCAACCACCGGTACTACCGGTGATGATAACCTCACAGGCACTCCTGGTAATGACAACATCTCAGGCCTGGGGGGCAATGACACCCTCGCTGGCTTAGATGGCAACGACACCTTGGATGGCGGTGCAGGAAACAACAGCCTCAGTGGAGGTGGGGGGAATGACTCCCTTCTTGGCAACAACAGTCTCAATGACACTCTGGATGGAGGTGCTGGCAATGACTTTCTGAGTGCAAGTGGTAGTCTGGCCGGTGGTGATGGAGATGACACGCTGCAAGCTTTTGTGTCTAGCAACTTGGATGGGGGTGCGGGCAATGACAGCCTTATTGGTAATGGTGTTAATAGCACCTTAGAAGGGGGTGCTGGCGATGATACCCTCAGTGCCGGATTTGGCAGCAATAGTTTATTGCGAGGCGGTGCAGGTAGCGATCGCTATCTTCTCTCAGACAGCAGCAGCAAGTCGAATCAAATTCAGGATACAGATGGAATTGATAATGTGCAGATAGGTTTCGGTACCAATGCAAACATTTCCCTGTCATTGGCCGCAGGAACTCTAGGTTTAGGCCGATCGAGTACAAGTCTGATGGTTGACATCAACAAAGATGGACTTCTCAGGACTACCGATGACTTGGTAATTTTAGACTTCTTCGGTGCATCGGCAACTGTTGCAGGTACAGGTGTCATCGAAACCATCAATAACCTTTCTAGTAGCGAGATCCTCGCAGCTAATTTAGCAGACACACCAATACCCGCGCCTACTCCTACACCAACACCAACAGGTACACCCACACCCACACCAACAGGTACACCCACACCCACACCAACGGGCACGCCAACACCCACAGCCGCACCCGCACCGGTTCCCATTTTCATACCCACACCCACACCGGAGCCAACGGCTGCGCCCGCACCAACTCCGACACCGACACCCGCACCCGTACCCGTTTTCACTCCCACACCCGCTGTCACAGTCATAACCCCGATCGCACCCACATTCACCAATCCACCCACACCAAGTAACCAGCAACCGCTAAGTTTGGGCAGCAATGGTGACGATGCGATCGCAGGCAACGACTCTAGCGATATCCTCTATGGCAACCAAGGCAATGACACCTTGGGAGGTAATGACGGTGAAGACATACTCTTCGGAGGCAAAGGCGAAGACGCAGTATTTGGCAACACTGGCAACGATCTCCTATTTGGCAACGAAGGTAACGATTGCCTTGCGGGAGGTGACGGCGAAGATACCGCGTTAGGAGGAAAAGGTGACGACGCGATCTTTGGCGGCGGCGGTAATGATGTGCTTGGGGGCGATCGCGGTAACAATACCCTAGACGGCGGCGATGGTAACGATACCCTCTACGGAGGTGAAAATAACGATACCCTGTTTGGCGGTACTGGTAACGATTTCCTCTATAGCCAATCGGGTAACGACATCCTCATTGGTGTTGATAATACTGCTACTAACCCAGGGCGCGGCGAAGTCGATACGCTCATTGGCGCAGAAGGCAACGATACTTTCTTACTGGGAGATGCGACGAAATTCTACTACAACGATGGCAACGATACCGCCACTGGCACTGGCGACTACGCTTTGATTGTCGGCTTCGACCCCGATCGAGATGTCATTCAACTGCAAGGTGCTCCTAGCACTTACCAGTTAGGTGCTACTCCCGCAGGATTGCCTGTTGGTATCGGTATCTTCAAGAAAACTTCAGGCGCAGATGAATTGATCGCGATCGTGCAACCAGTTTCTCCTGTCAGCCTTGAGGGTTCTTTACGATTCGTCTGATGCTGAAAATCGGCGAATAGAATTTACCCAAAAATATCAAGTTGAAACCGCATCTACACAAATAAAGGGTGGACTTTGTTTGTATAGATGCGAATTCTATTCGCCTCATAACTACTGACCGCAGCAATATTTACCATTTGAGTCATAGCAAGTCTGCGGGCAAGTAGTAGAACTTAATAGCATTTCTTTTACTTCATTTCCACCACAATTTGAAGTATGTTTAGCAGCTAAAGACAACAGCATATTAGGCGCGACCACGACGATCAACATCAAAATAGCTTGGGAAATAATGGTGCATTTCATTGCTCGTTTCTCCTTAAATTTTGGTTGGTTAATAAAGGAAAAAGCGAGTTGGCCAACTACGCTGTGGGAATCAAGAATTTCAATCTCCACATTTCAATCATGCGGGAATTACCAAGGGTTAAAAGCTCAATCTATGGTTCAGTATTTATTCAGGATTTGGTTCAGTTGCGTCCCTAGCAACGATCCGAGCGGTTCACTATTTGACTCACCGCTCAGGTCATCATCTTTTGCAAATATCTGCTACACATTAAAAATTTATTCGGCTATACAAAATCGCTAAGTGCTTGTTTTCAAGCACTTAGCGAATTACTAAGTACGGATTGATAAAATTATGAGTAGCATTTTTATAAGAAAATGCTGAGATGTAAAGATATAAGCGATCGCATAGATCGCTGACACTCAAAATCGGTTAAAATCCTGAGTAAAAAGAACTCTGGCAAAGAAAAACAATGGTAAGTTCACTTAGGGTATCCAAAGAAGGCCTAGAAATCGTTGAGCAAGCCAGAAAAAAGAAAGGCTGGACAAAAACTGCTGCTGCTTGGTGTCAAGCAGCTTTCACTACCGAAGCGACATTGAAGCGGTTTTGGCGGCAAGTTCCCATTCAGCAAGATAGTTTTATTAAAATTTGCGAAGCAGTAGGCGTAAACTGGGAAGACGTACTTGATAAAACTCTCTTCCCCGGAACCCTCCGCTTAGACTGGGAAGAGCCAATTGATGTATCAGTTTTCTACGGCCGGACTAAAGAACTCACCGATCTAGAAAACTTAATTTTGAAAAATCGGCTGGCGGTACTGACAGGAATGGGAGGAATCGGAAAAACGGCTTTAGTTGGCAAGGTTTGGGAAAAACAGATAAAAGGTAAAGGTGAGTTTGATTACGTGATACAGCGATCGCTCCGTACCTCTCCCCCCCTCCCGGAACTCCTCAAAGATATTGTCGAATTTCTCTCAGACGGCGAACAGCAGGAAGGCGGAATTTCTCAACTAATGGAATATTTACGAAAGCAACGCTGTCTGCTGATACTCGATAATGTAGAAGCAATTATGAGTATAGGCACAAATGCTGGCACCTTTCGCCCAGAGTTTCAGGATTATTCCGAGCTAGTTAAACGAGTGAAATCTGAGCAACATAAAAGTTGTTTGCTACTTATCAGTCGCGAGCGACCACAAGATGCAATCTGGCTGAGAGGAGAAAAAGTTGGCTTCTTAGCACTGTGTGGTTTGAAGAAAGAAGCACAAGAATTATTGAAAGAACAAGGTTTATCAGGTAGTGAGAAAGATTTGGAAACACTTAATACACTTTACGGCGGAAACCCTGGCTCGTTAAAGCTAATTTCTTCACTAATTCAAGAATTATTTAATGGAATAGTTCTGAACTATCTAAAATCCGGTACTATTGTTGTTGTTCTTAAAGAAATTTTAGAACAGCACTTTTCGCGCCTGTCAGACTTGGAAACACAGATTATGGTTAAGTTAGCAGTTAATAGTGAGCCTAGTTCGCTATCACTCTTGGTAGAGGAGATATCGCCGCCATCAGCAGCAGAATTAATGCAGGCTGTGAAATCTCTAATTGACAGAGCGCTGATTGAAAAAAGTTGCACAGAGGTTGACGACGTTACATTTACACTCCAGCCTGAAGTTAGGAAGTACGTTAAAAGAAAGTTTGTTAAATAGCTCCGATCTGGTATATCTGACACAAGTTACAGCTACAATCAGGGTGTATAAATTATGAGCTACTGCATCAATCCTAACTGTTGTAAACGTCAAAACGATGAATCAGCGCTAGAGTGTGCTGCTTGTGGAAATCCAATGATACTATATAATGAAGGTAGATATCGTTTGACTAAACCTCTAGGAAATGTAGATAGAACACACGCTTATGAAGTATTTGAAGCTAAGCACTTACACCGCAATACATTGATAATAATAAAAGTTTTAAAGAGTGAAGAACCTGAGTGGATCAAACGATTTGAACAAGAAAAAAGTATCCTTCGCGACTTTAAGAATTTAGGACTTCCCAAACTTGAAAAACAATTTAATGTGACGCTCAAAAACGGTCATGTTTTACGCTGCTTAGCTATGGAGAAAGTTAATGGTGATAACTTGGAGGAATGGTTACAGAAAAAAAAGAAAAAGAATAATAAATTTCAAATTACCGAAAGAGAAGCAATTTCTTGGCTGAAACAAATGGCTGAAATTCTTGATAAATTACATCAAAGGAGTTTTTTCCACAGAGATATTAAGCCCAGCAATATTATGGTCAAAAAAATTAGCAATCAAGTTGTTTTAATTGACTTTGGTGATGCTAGAATGGTGACAGGGACGGTTGTCGATCCTAATAAAGATGTAACATCAGTTTATTCACATGGTTATACTGCCCCAGAACAAATGAAAAGGCGGGCTGTTCCGCAGTCAGATTTCTTTTCCTTGGGGCGTACATTTGCTCATTTACTGACTGGCATACATCCTGATGAACTTCCCACCTCTTCAAGGAATGAAGATAAACTGATCTGGCGAGACAAAGCTCCTCAAGTTGTCTCAAAAGAATTGGTAAAATTAATTGATGACTTGATGGAGCCTTTAGTTAATAGGCGACCTAAAAATACTCAAGAAATTTTACAGCGCATTAATGAAATTCAATATCGACCTATACCAAAATCTGTTTTAATCGGTGCAGGTTTTGGCATAGGTGTTTTAATCGGGATTTTAATAGGTGCAGCGGGAATGTATTGGTATTTAAGCTTGAAGATTGACGAAAGCTTGAGACAACTAGAATCTAAAGTTTTCGTTCATAAAAAAAATGCAAGTTAAATAATAAAGTTCGCTAATCCTAAATATTTAATACCTTCTGGCGTGACTTCAAACCGACAAGGCAAGACTTCCACACCCTCCAAAATTGCCTGTCTTAATAACTCTCCATAAACGCGATCGCAACTATCCCCAGGAGCAAAATTCGTACAGTCTCCGCGATTAATAAAATACAGCATTACCGCTCTCGTACCCTGTCGCACTACCTCCATCAATTCTTTTAAATGCTTTTGTCCTCTCTCTGTTACTGTATCAGGAAATAAAGCCAATTCTCCTTGTGCCAAAGTAGTATTTTTTACTTCCAAGTAAATCGGTAAGTTACCACCATTGAGTAAAAAATCTACCCGACTTTTTTTCTCTTTGCCATAACCTACTTCTGGCAAAATTACACTATAATTATCTAATGGCAATAATTGTGACTCTAAAGCTAGCTTGATAATTCGATTTGGCAGAGCAGTATTAATTCCCACCCAAGTTGGTACAGTATCGCAAACTTGAATTAATTCCCAAGTATATGCTAATTTGCGTTTAATATTGTCGCTGTGGGATACTAGCACGGGATTACCCGGAATACAAACTCCTGTCATTGGGCCAGTATTGGGACAGTGAGCAGTGATTATTTCTCCCGAAGCTAGTTCAATATCGGCGAAAAATCGCTTGTAACGCTTGATTAAAATGCCGGGAGATAAAACGGGATATTTATAAATAAACTTTGTCATTGGTAATTGGTAATTGGTAATATTAGTCTATTAATATTTAATCCATTTTACAACAAATACCAGAAATTAGTCAACCCATCTAACTCCTGGGAAAAAAACGCTTATTTTCCATACAATATTGCCAAGCAATCGCCTCTGGATCTCTCTGACAACTCCATTCAGAAAACTCAGCCTTGACCTTCCACTTACTAACAGTAGTAGGATGGACATTTAACCGATTAGCAAGTTCTACCTGAGTTAATAAAATTTGTGATTTTTCAACTTCCTTACCTGGGGAAAGTGGGAATAATTGAGGACTTTTACGCTTCTCTTCCTGCTGACTTCTAACTTCCACAGGAGTTATAGACAAATTTTTGATAATAGCCTCATCTGAACGATTCAGAGTATGCTCTAATGGCGGATTCACTGTAAGGGGTAAATCATTTACCAAATCATCATCTTCAGTTTTGTTCACAGATTGGGCAGTTTGAAAATAATATATTATTCCCCCTTGCTCAGTAACTTCAAATTCAGCCGCAAATTCTTTAGCTCGTTCATCTAAATACCGCTGAACCTGTGTACCTGAAAACTTAGCATTCATCGCCAAATCTAAAGCAGTAACTCGCCCTTGATTTTCTTGAATTAACCGATAAAAAACCGCATCCAAATGAGCTAGTTTGTGTTGCTGCTGTCGCTGATAGCGTCTCCAGGCCCAGCCAACTCCGCCTATAAGTGCGATCGCCAGCAAGAAACGCCAGGATTCTAGAGTAGCAATCACGCCGAAGGAAATAGGGATAATCACAGTGAGATATCCCAAAATTCTGCTATTCTCTATATTGTTGCTGTTTTTGACCATAATTTCTAATTCAACTTATATTAAATCCTTGTTCTTTCTTCTATAACCTTTTTCCAGGAGAGACTTTATGAAGGTTGTTCGCAAACAGGCTAGCATGATTATAGCAATAGCTGCTTGCTATTTGCTCTTGACTGCGTGCGGTGAGAGTAAAGTTGCCCAATGTAAAAAACTTATTCAAGTAGTCAATAAAGGAAATGCTCTCATTGATTCTAAAAAAGATAACAGCGATGTAGGAAGTATCAAAAATCTTGCTAATGCTCTCAATCAAACGGCAAAAGACTTAGACACTTTAGAATTGACGGAAACAAATCTCAAAGGGTTTCAGAGTCGATTGAGCGCAGAATTCAGAGAACTCGGCAAATCACTTAGCGACATGGCTAAAGCTCTCGATAGGGGGAAAAATGCCCCGACTACCTCAGAGGGTCGAGAGCAGATCGAAAAGGCTAAGCGGGATGTAACTAAAGCAGGTCAAGCTGCCAATAAAGCTGCTAAAAATCAAGATAACTTGACTGGTGAACTTGCGGTTTACTGTAGTAAATAGGTAATTGTTGGTTGTTAGTGGTTAGTTGTTGGTTGTTAGTGGTTAGCTGTTGGTTGTTGGTTGTTGGTTGTTAGTTGTTGGTTGTTGGTTGTTCGTTGCTAGTTGTTCGTGGTCATTGCGAGCGTAGCGAAGCAATCGCAAGGTATAGGAGTCGCTAGCTATATATATTCTATATAACCACGATCGGAGGACTAAAGCCCAACTACATACCTCATCTATCAGAGAAAGAGTATATCATTCTTAGCCATTAGCACGTCGAAGCGATATCGACCTATTGCGATTGCTTCGCTACGCTCGCAATGACAACGAATACCTAAGTTTAACAACGAACAAACAACAATCCACCACTAACAACTAACAACTAACAACTAACAACTAACCACTAACAACTAACCACTAACAATTCAATGATGAATTTCTAAATTTAAAACATAGTGTCCCAATTGAATTTTTTCCGACCATAGCTCATATTCTAACCGCAGATGTTCTGGTAAAGGTCGTCCTGTTAAAATCAACTTGCGGGTGAAATTACGGAGCCGCAATTGTCCGGGAGTTATGAATGAGTCGCTCTGGAGCCAATAGCGACTAAGACCGTACATTTCCCGCTCCCAGAGGTGGCGGTAACTGTAATTTCCATTTCCTTGCATCGTCATAATCACTCGGAAAGGGGAAACTTCTAACCACAGAAGTCGGGGTTTTGTGACGGGTGGTAAAGTAGCAATGTCCTCAGAGGTAAAACCTTGAGGTTCCTTGTCAATAATTGCTGGTTCGTGTAACAGCAAGTGGAATCGATCGCGGTCTTTTTGATAGAGTGTGGCAGCGGTTTCAACGACTGACCATAGTGGTAAGTCTGTAGATACTAGCGAAAGACTTACAGGCTTGCGGTGATGGGTCAGCATAAAATTTGAGCGTTCTTGGGGGTAATTAGTCATTCAGTAGTCCTGAGTCCTGAGTCCTAAGTCCTGAGTTGTGATGTGAGTTGTAAGTCCTGAACTCTGAGCCCTGAGCCCTGAGTCTTGAGTTCTAAGCCTTGATTTTTCAATCAGGACTCACAACTGAGTAGCGATCGCACTTTAATGACTGGGAAAGCGGTACGATAGCTAACGCAGTCCCACACCAGTTTATCTCAATGCCACCAGTCATCGTCACTGCGAAAACCACTGAAAATGAAACTTTAATAATTCAAAAACCCCCATTGGGTCTGTCGCTACAAGGCCGCATCCGAATTCCGGGGGATAAATCTATTTCTCATCGAGCTTTAATGTTAGGAGCGATCGCTTCTGGAGAAACTACTATCGAGGGACTGCTTTTAGGGGAAGACCCCCGCAGCACTGCTAAATGTTTCGCCTCGATGGGAGCGGAAATTTCTAAACTGAATGCCGAATTAGTGCGGGTTAAAGGCTTTGGACTCGGCGAGTTACGGGAACCGAAGGATATCTTAGACACTGGTAACTCCGGTACTACCATGCGGCTAATGATGGGAATTTTAGCTTCTCACCCCGGACGTTTTTTTACGGTAACGGGGGATAGTTCCATGCGATCGCGTCCTATGTCCCGCGTTGTCAAACCCCTGCAACAAATGGGGGCTCAAATTTGGGGTAGAGAAAGCCACTCTCTGGCCCCCCTAGCCGTACTCGGACAACGGCTAAAACCCATTCACTACCATTCTCCCATTGCTTCAGCTCAAGTCAAATCCTGCATTTTGTTGGCTGGTTTAATGGCAGAGGGAGAAACAACGGTGACAGAACCGGCTCTTTCGCGGGATCATAGCGAAAGGATGCTACAAGCTTTTGGAGCTAAAGTTAGTGTCGATCCCGATACTTGCAGCGTGACAGTTACGGGCCCGGCGAAACTGCAAGGTCAAGCCGTAATTGTCCCTGGTGACATCAGTTCCGCAGCCTTTTGGCTGGTAGCGGGAGCTATTGTCCCCGATTCGGAGCTAACTATTGAGAATGTTGGGGTTAATCCTACTCGTACTGGCATTTTAGAAGCTTTGGCGATGATGGGAGCTAACATTGAGCTACAAAATCAGCGGTTAGTAGCTGGAGAACCCGTCGCCGATATTGTTGTCCGCAATAGTGGAAAACTTAAGGGTTGTACCATTTCGGGTGACTTAATCCCTCGCTTGATTGACGAAATCCCGATTTTAGCAGTAGCGGCGATCTTTGCCGAAGGGACTACAACAATTCGGGATGCGGCGGAGTTGCGGGTCAAAGAGAGCGATCGCTTAGCTGTGATGGCAAGCCAGCTCAACCGCATGGGAGCTCAGATTACAGAATTACCCGATGGTTTAGAAATCGCTGGGGGGACAGCTTTGACGGGTACAGACCTTGACAGTCACACCGATCATCGGATTGCTATGAGTCTCGCGATCGCGGCCCTCAATGCTTCTGGTATTACCGCCATTCACCGCGCCGAAGCCGCCTCTATCTCTTACCCAGACTTCACTGCTACTCTCAAACAACTTACAGACAGTTTTGAGTTTTGAGCCGCCTTGGGAGTTTTGAGTTTTGAGTTATAAATTATGCAAAACTCATGGCTAAAAACCGCAATTACGGCGAGTGAGTTGGCAATTGTCTTTAATTCAAAATTTAAAACTCCCAACTCAAAACTCAAAATTAATTACTTGCCGAGAACTTGTTCTTTGAAAGATTCAATTTCCGCAGACAATTCTTGACGGTTAGAAGCGCGGAGCAAGTAGCGGTAAACAAACCAACCAGTATATCCCATACCAACTAACTCAAAGGTGGTCGATAGTAGAGGAATATCGTTAAGCGAATCCAACACTGCTAGAGTTACTTTAATCGTGATGCCGCCTGCCGCAATCAAACCAATAGTAATAAGCGCTTTTTGGTATTCTTGAAAAAAATTGGATACATAAGCCGGCAGTTCAGACAAAACAGAGAAAACTTGGTCTTTGATCTGCTGCAACTGAGCTGCTGAGTCCTTTGCGGGAGGTAGTGCAGCTATAGCACCGGGTTTTTCGAGGTTAATCTCTACTTGAGCCGTTGCAGTTTTCAGTTCAGTTTCATCAGAAGGGTTGGCTTGAGTCATTTTATACTTCCTCACTTGCGACGTGGATTGAAAAAATAAGAATTGCTAGCAATCTAATTTTCAGAAAATTAGCATGAGAGCAACAACATTGCCAAACTGTTGTTAATTATCTAACTTAACATACTCGGTTTAAGGAAAGGGAGATTATAAACAGAGGTTTTTAATCGGGTTTTAACCCAATTAAAATATTAATCTGTCTGGGGAGAGAGAGCGCTCTCCTACAAGCCAAGGCTGGGATTAATCCCTAGCTGTGTATCTACCTTTGTGACGATCTTGGCTGCTCGATTGCAGCCAAGTCGAGCGATGATATTGTAGCGAAGGTAGTTGCAGCTTTAATTTATTTCCGCAACCGCTCAACGCTGACTTCATTAGCACAAGGGCGATCTTGTTCAAAGTCCGTGATATTGGCCAGAGTTGTCTCGGCAATATTCCGCAAAGCTTCCTCGGTGAAGAAAGCTTGATGACCCGTGATTAGCACGTTGGGGAACGTGAGCAGGCGTTGAAACACATCGTCCTGAATCACGTATTCAGACAAATTTTCAAAGAACAGATCGCTCTCTTGCTCGTAAACATCTAAGCCGAGATAGCCGATTTTACCGGATTTTAGTGCTTTTGTCGCGGCTTCAGCGTCAATTAAAGCGCCGCGACTGGTATTGATTACCATTACCCCATCTTTCATCTGAGCAAGAGCTTCATCGTCGATCAGGTGGTAAGTTTCGTGGGTCAGGGGACAGTGAAGGCTGATAATGTCAGAGCGAGCAAAGAGTTCGGATAAGGAAACGTATTCCATACCTAAATTTAGGCATTCAGGGCTTTGGAAAACGTCATATCCTAGCAGTTTCATGCCAAATCCGCTGAGAATTTTGGCTGTCAGTGCTCCAATTTTACCCGTACCGACGATTCCCGCCGTTCGTCCGTGTAGGTCAAAACCCAAAAGGCCATCGAGGGCGAAGTTACCTTCGCGAACCCGGTTGTAGGCGCGGTGAATTTTGCGGTTGAGTGCCAACATCATGCCAACTGCGTGTTCAGCAACGGCGTAAGGAGAATAAGCGGGTACTCGCACGACGGTAAGTCCTAGTTCCTGCGCTGCGCTCAAGTCTACATGATTGAATCCGGCAGAACGGAGGGCGATTAAACGAGTTCCTTGGCTGGCGATCGCTGCTAAGATTGTCGCATCTAGGAGATCGTTGACAAAAATGCAGATGACGGGAAATCCAGCAGCTAAGACGCTAGTTTCCAAGTTTATGCGCGGTTCTAGAAATACTAACTCGTGTCCATGTTTCTCGTTGGCGACGGAGAGAAACTGGCGATCGTAGGATTTCGTGCTGAATACGGCGACCTTCATTGCGGTTGGCTGTGGATAAAGAGTCTCCAATCCCCTTAAAAAGGGTTTTTTCCCTTATCTTTTTTTTTAAGGGTAAGGCTGTTTGATTGTAGCATTAAATCGAGCGATAAAAACCGAATCGATCGTCCAGAAGTAATAGAGGCTTTTCCCGATGAGTTTAATCACAACTGGCGTAACGCTTGGGGAGTCAACAGGTAAATTAATTGTTCTTAATCTGAGTAGATACCGCAAAGCACGGATTTGGCTGGGTACATTGCCAGAACTAAACTATCCAGTAGTCAAGGTTTTGTCACGGACTAAAAAAGATGCGAAAAAAATTGATATTTCTGAAGTGCGGCGCACAGCTATTGAGATGTTTATTCCAACAGGAGGTCGCTTTATCTACGGACTCCTAGAGTCTGAGTTTACGCCCACAAATTCAGGAGAATTTTCTATCAAAGTTGCAACTTCTACAGATACAGGAAATCCTGTTGATTGGTCGCTGGCTGCAAGCGTTGATGAAGTGTGCGCCGGAATTCCGTTAGAATACTCTGAGAGCGTTATCGAAGGTGCATTGAGTGCCGCAGATGTTCTCGGCTCTGGTATTCTTTGCTTTGAAGGTGGCGCTCACGGTGCTCTAGGTTCTTCCAATCGCATTTTTAGACACTTAGCTACTACCGCAGTTCGGATACTTGCTTGTCCATTCGAGTCAGTTTCCGAGCAGAATTTAACTGCTCTTGTTGCTGGCTTTTAAGCAGAGTTTATATATTTATCAGTTATGTTTTGCGAGCGCACTTAAGAGACAATTGAAATTAAAAAGTACCATAAATCATGCAAATTACGATCGACCTTCCCGATAACTTGCCCCTGACTGAAGCTGATGTGCGGAGAGAACTCGCGATCGTACTTTATCAGCAGCACAACCTCCATATTCATAATAATGCTAGGGCGATCGCGCAACCTCTGGTAGTAGGATTAGTGTGTGATGGGTCATACTGACTAAAATCTTAACGTAGAGTTCGGCTAACAGTGCGATCGCTACCGATCTAGTCACCTTCCCGATTAAGATAATTGAGAAATATGTTCAAAATTATTACCAATTATTGACGACGCAGGGCTATTATTAAAACAATCCGTAAAAATATTACATTAAAAATTATTAATGGTTTAATGCTTGATATAGTATGAGGGAAAACAGGGACAAAATAACGATTGCTCTTCAATCGAAACTCCTGACCTCCAATTTTTTACTTTCGTTACGTTCTAATACCAAGTACAACAAATGAGAGAACTTGACCAAAAGAAAACCATTGAACTGCTAATTTCCATTATGGAGTGTGAACTAGCTGGTGTCGTTCGCTATACTCACTATGCACTGATGGTAACAGGGCCCAACCGCATTCCCATTGTACAGTTTTTTCAGGGACAAGCAACTGAATCTTTGCTCCACGCTCAACAGGTAGGAGAAATTCTTACAGGTTTAGAGGGGCATCCTAGCCAGAAAATTGCTCCCATTGAAGAAACCTATAAGCACTCGATTAGAGACCTTTTAGAGGAGAGTCTAAACCATGAGAAAAAAGCGCTGAGTATCTACAAGGATTTGCTCGAAGTTGTAGAAGATGCCAGCGTTTATTTAGAAGAATTTACCCGAACTCTAATTGGTCAAGAAGAACTGCATCAGGTTGAACTAAAAAAGATGTTGCGGGATTTTAGTTGATTGTTAATGGTTAACTGTTAATTGTTAACTGTTAACCGTTAACTGTGTTAGTGGTTAGTTGCCCTTAAAAAGATACTGACCGCTAACAACCAACAAATAACAAATAACAAAAATAATGAATTTTAGTGAAGCTATACCAACATTTTTAATTACTCTGCGCGAAGGAGTCGAAGCAGCCTTAGTAGTCGGAATTGTACTTGCTTGCTTGCAAAAAGCTCAGCAAAGTTATCTCAATTCTTGGGTGTATAGCGGTGTGGGAGTAGGAATTGCTGCTAGTGGTTTAGTGGGAGTATTATTCAGTTTTTTATTACAAGTAGTTTCTAACTCCGATCGACCTTATACTCCCGTCATGAAGCAATTGCTAGAAGCTAGCTTTGGTGCAATTGCGATCGCGATGCTGAGTTGGATGCTAATTTGGATGACTCAACAAGCACGATTTCTGAAATCTGAAGTGGAAGGTGCAGTGACAACAGTTTTAAAACAAGATAGTAATGCTGGTTGGGGAATATTTACTTTAATTTTTATTGCTGTCCTCCGCGAAGGTTTTGAAACTGTTTTATTTATCACTGCCAAATTTCAACAAGGCTTAGTTCCAGCTTTTGGCGCTTTAGCAGGTTTAGTGATGGCTGTAGTTATAGGCGTGCTCTTGTTCAAATTGGGAGTTAAAATTAATCTCCGCCAGTTTTTCCAAGTTATGGGAATTTTCTTACTCTTTATTGTAGCAGGTTTGGTAGTATCAATGGTAGGACATTTAGACAAGGCTGTTAATGCTTATGCCCAGATTCAAAATAATGCTGAAGTCCTGTGTTTCTATTCAAATCGGATGGCTGAAGTTCACTCCTGTATTTTAGGGCCGATGGTTTGGAATGCAACTCATATCTTGCCGGATGGTCAATTTCCTGGTATCCTGTTGAAAACTCTGTTTGGATATAGAGAGCGACTCTATCTCGTACAAGCAGTGAGTTATGTCTTATTTTTGCTCGGTGTCGGTGGTTTCTATCTGCAAAACTTAGCTGTAGCATCAGAAAATAAGACGCAGTTACCTAAAGCCCAAAGTTAGCTCATTTGTAAGACAAATCTAATCACTCTAGCTGTAAGTAGACAAATGAAATCCATAACCGTCAAACAATTATTTTCTCATCCTATTAAGGGGCTAACACCCTATGAGTGCGATCGCATATTGTTGACAGAGGGACATGGTATTAAGGGCGATCGAGCTTTTGCTTTGATGTTTACAGATAGTATTAAGGCAGGTGAAATGCCTGTGCTAGAAAATATTCCTTGGATGAGTAAGAAACATTTTGCTGTTCAAAATGACTGGCCTCTTTTAGCAGCATTAAAATGTCACTATCAACCAGAAACAGGGATTTTGACAGTAAAACGGGAAGGCGTTACAGTGTTGGAAGCAGAAACAAAAACAACAAATGGGCGCGATCGTATTGGCAGCTTTTTCACTGAATATATTAGTAAGCTTGAACCAACTAAAGAAGCGCGTCATCCAACACGATCGCCTTTACTTTTAGTAGGCGATAGCAGCGGTGAAACCCGCTACCCAGATCGCGAACCCGTGCATATTTCCATATTAAGTCAAGCAACTCTAGATAATTTAAGCGAAGTTGCGGGAAATTTTGTTGATGTTCGTCGCTTTCGCCCTAATATTGTTATCGATGGGGTTCCAGCTTGGGAAGAATTTAACTGGATGGGTAAGGAATTTCAATTAGGATCGGCGCGAATTTTAGTAAGTGCAAAAATTGGTCGTTGTCCTAATATTGAAGTCGATCCTGATACGGGAAATCGCGATTTACCTCTTTTATCTTTGCTACAACAGCAGTTTGGTCACGCACAAACTGGAGTTTTAGCAAAAATTATAACTAGCGGCGATGTAGAGATTGGTAGCTTGTTAACGGTTAACAGTTAACGGTAATCCATCAGTCTGTCAGGGATTAAAACCCCTAGCGGATTGGCGGGTTTCAGCTTAAGTTGACACGCTTTAGTCAATATTTTTAGAGCAAACCAGGAGTTTATTTATGGATATTCTCGGAACTATAGTTGGTGGTATTGCCAAAATAGCCAGTAGAGTCGCCCCCGCATTAATGGGAGTGAATCAAAGCCTTGCCATCAGCAACCAAATGGCATTTATAGCAAACTTTCAAAAAGGAGACAGTGACGCTAAAGAATTAACAATTAAACGCATGGAATTTGATGCTAAAATGGAAATGATGCGTCAAACAGTGAGAGCTAAGGAACGTCAAGAAGATAAAGAATTTAGTTTAGCTCTCAAATCCATAGAAGCGGAAACCCTCCTCAGACAAGAAAAAATGCGTCAAGCATTTCAATCCCTAGAAGCAGAAAAACAAAGGGAATTTACCCAAGCGATCGAAAAATTTAAAGCAGAAGTACAAATTGCTCTCCAAGCTGATAGTATCGCCTTTCAACGTTGGAAAACTGAAAGCGATCGCCAATTTGCCCTAGAAATTCGCTTTCTTGATGCTCAAATTACCCGACAACGAGATAAACAAAACCGTGATGATGCTAAACGCGATCGCAATAGCCCCGTTTTTGCCGTAGCTGATGACATCATTCAAACCGTTCACAATCGCCCAGAAATGCCTCTTACCGTCTTCTTTTCACCCCCAGTATTGCGTTACGATCCCCTACCCAATGCCACTACCCAAAGTCAATTTCCCATGATGGAATCCACCATTTCTGGAGCATTACGGGAACTGTTCAAACGATATACCTTGAATCAACGTCCCGTCAAATTTATGGCTGGGGAATGGGTGACAAAAAATCGTCGTGCTGAGTCTGCGGTTAATCAAATCTTTAGCGAACTGTCTTCTATTCCTGTCATAGTTTTGGAAACGGAAGTCGAAGAATCTTTTTTCAATATGAATATCGGTTTCTGGAATAATGATTTTGATGATGCCCGTTTTGAAACCGTTGTCCGTAAACTGCGTTGGCAAGATGCTATAGGGGAAATTTCCCAAACATTATTCCCACAATGGCAAGAGCAAGGGCGAGAAGTACAAACCGACTTTGAGAAAGCCGAATTTAGTCGCCGCAATCGGGAAGCCTTCACTCACTATATGGAAATTCTCCACTGTATTCATGTGGGGATGGTGACAGATGAATATTTCTTGATCTATGCTCCCCAACGTCAATTACCTCTTTTACCCTCATTATTACCTGATTTATTTGATGAAGCTAATCTTTCCGATCGAGAGCGTCTCTCTTTAACCACAGCCGTAATTAACTACTGTAATGCTCTATTTGATGGTTTGGAGCAATTTGAACCCGCCGCGATGCTGGAATTGCGCCTAGCTTGGGCTAAAATTTTGCAGTCTGTACCCTCACGCTATGGTTTTAGTAACCAGGTACAAGCTGTTATGCAAACTTGGTTAAAACAACGAGGTATTAACTCTAGTACCGATACCATTACTGACATTGGTAAAATGCTCCTGCCTGAAGATGCGACCTTTGTCGAATCTCTCAATGCTTGTTTACAAGTTTTAGGAGAATCCCATTTTCTAAATATTTCTTTGTCCTGTTTTCAGCGCGGCATGGAACATTTACAGGCGCAACATTATGACTTAGCTCGTCTTGATTTTGACCGCACTATTTCCATCAATCCCCACGCAGATGCTTACTATCAAAGTGCCGTAGCCTGTTATGGATTACAAGACTATGCTAGTGCTGTTGCCGATTTGGATAAAGCTACAGCCCTCCAACCCCATCGTGCTGAATATTACGATTTACGGGGTGATGCTTACCTGAAATTAAACAACTATGAAATCGCCCTGGCTAACTATAATCAAGCGGTGACATTAGGGCACCTCAGTAATAAACGAGATGCTTTGCAACGGCAATGGAATGATATTCGCCGTAAAGAAGAGGAAGAGCGTAAACTTCGCGAGGCGGAAACTGCCCGTAAACGTGCTGAGGAAGAAGAGCGTAAACTTCGTGAGGCGGAAACTGCCCGTAAACGTGCTGAGGAAGAAGAGCGTAAACTTCGTGAGGCGGAAGCTGCCCGTAAACGTGCTGAGGAAGAAGAGCGTAAACTTCGCGAGGCGGAAACTGCTCGTAAATGTGCTGAGGAAGAAGAGCGTCGTCGTGCCTTGATTTTACCTTTGCCAAACAATCAAACTATAGAATTGGTTTCGATTCCCGCTGGGGTATTAAAAATGGAGGGAGAACACACCGTAAATATCTCTGAGTTTCGGATGGGAAAATATCCCATTACCCAAGACCAATATCAGGCTGTCATGGGTAAAAATCCTTCTAAGTTCTCAGGTAGTGCGAAGGAAAATCACCCTGTGGAGAATGTTAATTGGCATCAGGCTTTGGAATTTTGTCAAAAACTCACCGAACACTTGAAAAAACAAGGTTTTACGCTCAAAATTTGCCTGCCTAGTGAAACTCAATGGGAATATGTTTGTCGTGCAGGTACAACGACAAAATACTGGTTTGGTGACAGTGACAGCGAGTTACAAAAACACACTTGGTATAACGATAATTCGGGTCGCCATACCCATTCCGTTAAGGAAAAAGAGGATACCCATACGAACCCTTGGGGTTTGGTGGATATGCACGGTAACGTTTGGGAATGGTGCGATGATAACTGGACAAGCACTGTCTCAAAGCTACCTAAAGATGGTAGTCCCTATTTTAATGGTTCTCAAGACCGCAAGGCACTGCGTGGGGCCGCTTGGTTCAACCATAGTTGTGCTTCTGGCCGTCGCGGCCACAATTTCGCGCATAATGTCGGCAACGACGGTTTTCGTGTAGTATGCGTGTAGCAGCAGAACTCCTGAAGATCGGAACTGATGAAAGGGGTTTTATTGGGGGTATAAAAAGGAGTTTAGACTTATTCCAGTGATGGCAACATCCGAAAATAAAACCAGATAAAGTAGCTTAGTAAGTAATACTGAAAGGTCGCTTTATTTTCAAATTTTAATTGTTTTTACCATAAATTATATCATGTCCGGTTGATTGACCATAATACCTGACCGGGGCGGGTTTTCTATATCTATTGTTTGTGTTGAATATCAAGGTGAACCCGCCCCTACAGAAATTGCTGTTAATTGAGCGGACATGATATTATACCAATTCTGAGAAGCACAGCTAGATTATATCAAAAAAATAGAAACAAATGGCATTAGTAATTGCGGGAGAACGCAGCGGTACAGGGAAGACAACGATCGCGATCGCCATTTTAGCATTTTTAATCCGTCGTAGTTTAAAAGTTCAATCTTTTAAGGTTGGCCCGGATTATATCGATCCCATGTTTCACTCGTCGATTACAGGCCGTCCTTGTCGCAATTTAGACCCAGTAATTACTTCTGAATCTTACGTGCGACAATGCTTTACCCGTCACAGTCAAGACGCAGAATTTGCCTTAGTTGAAGGAGTGATGGGATTATTTGATGGGGTTCCTCGAAGGAAGAAGGAAGAAGGAAGAAGGAAGAAGGAAGAAGAACAAGATAATTTGATTTCTTTTGGTTCAACTGCTCATGTCGCGCGATTACTGGATTTGCCAGTATTGTTAGTTATAGATTGTAGCAGTTTGTCTGGTTCTGTGGCTGCGATCGCGCACGGATATCGTAGTTTCGATCCAAAACTGAAGTTCGCTGGCGTTGTATTAAATCGAGTTGGTAGCGATCGCCATTTAGAACTACTCAAAGATGCTCTAGAACCTCTAAGTTTACCCGTTTTAGGCGTTTTGCGCCGTCAAGACAATATCACTATCCCAGATCGGCACTTGGGTTTAGTCCCTACTGAAGAATTGAGTAATCTTAATTCCTTGGTTGATAAAATGGCTGATTTAGCTGCTGTTTGCTTTGACTGGAAGCAACTTTTACCTCTGTTAGCTGCACCCACAAATTTGGGGGATGAGGGGTCTGAGCAACTTTTATATATGCACAGTCTCCCTACTGTCAATGTAACTTCTTCGCCAGAATTTGTCAAGGGGGGAAAGCAAAAAAAATTGGTGCGAATTGGAGTTGCTCGCGATCGCGCTTTTAGCTTCTATTATCAGGACAATTTAGACTTACTACAAGAACTTGGTGCTGAATTAGTGTTCTGGAGTCCTCTAACAGATAATCAACTTCCCGATAACATCCAAGGATTATATTTTGGCGGCGGTTTCCCCGAAGTTTTTGCCCAAGAATTGAGCAATAATTTGCAAGTTCGCGATGCTGTCAAAGCTGCTACTGTTGCTGGAATGCCAACTTATGCCGAGTGCGGTGGCTTAATGTATTTGTGCAATTCTATTGTAGATTTTGACGGCAATTCTTGGCAAATGGTAGGGATTTTGCCGACATCAGCGGTAATGGGGAAAAAGTTAACATTGGGATATCAGGAAGCAATTGCTTTACAAGCAAGTCCGCTGTTATCTACAGGGATGAAAGTTTGCGGACACGAGTTCCATCGATCGTCTTTAACCATAGAACCTAATATGCCTCTTTATCAAATGTGGCGTTATGGTAAGTTCGGAGAAAGTGCGGCGGTTGCTGAAGGATGGCAAGTTTATCAAGTTCACGCTTCTTATCTCCATCTTCATTGGGGAGGAAACAGAGATATTCCAGCACATTTTTTAGAGCAGTGTTCTAATTTCAATATGGGTAAAATTTACCGTTGATTTATTATGAATTGACAAAATAAGATGTGGATAATGAACCTGCTAAAAGCTCAAGCCAGGTTTTTTATTTGACAAACAACATCTAAAGGTGTTAGAATTATGAACCAAGCTCCTATTCCCGATCAAACTCCAAGAAATTTGCAAGAGCAACTGCTCATAGAAGATGCTAAAGCTGGCAATTGCAGAGCAATTATAGGCGGGCCAGACGATATGCTAGGGGATGCGTCTAGGCTTGTGGCAATTTACGGTGGTAATCCTGAAGATTGGTATAAAATGACCAGTAATCAAGCTGTGATGATTAATGGAGCATCGGTACAAGTACACTGGTTTCAAAATAGTCAAGTTCAGCAACAAGTTGAACTCAAGTTTAAGCGACAATACCCTAAAACAGCACCCAAGAATTTGTAGGTAGTAAGGTTATGAAAGTTAGGTGTATAGCGAATACAGGTGAATTTCTTCCTGGCAATTATCTCGATCCGGCAAGAGGTTACACAAGAGAGCTTGAGTTGCCTTTGACTGTGGGTAAGGAATATATTGTTTATGCTATGCGAGAATGGCAAGGAATTTTTTGGTACTATATCTGCGATGATAACTACAGCTATTATCCTATTCAAACTCCTGCACCATTATTTGAGGTTGTTGATAACAGAGTCTCTAAGTATTGGCGTTTGATGTTTTACCCGAATGGTGTGTTAAGAATAGCTTTTGAACAATGGTTTGCCGATCCTGATTTTTACGATAAACTGACGGATCAGGAAGAAGCAGAAGTTTTGATTTTCGAGAAGGTTAAAGAGTTGATGGATGCTGAGGCTTTATCTTTGCCTTCTCTGGATATAACTGAGGAGCAGATGGATCAGAATGTGCGGGAAATTGTTAATGTGTAAATGGGATAAAGAGCGGTTATCGCTAGACTGGTTCGCTACTTTACTTGACTAGCGAGACAAAAAAATGCTAATGTTGTGATGCTGAGGCAAGCCCCACTTAATTATGAGTGAAGAATTTTACCGCTTAATGAGTGATGATGTTTTGTTGTTTGATGCAGATACCTTTACAGGAGGGAAATTCAAGGAGTTAATAAAAACAGAATTTTTCTCTCGTTTTTTGGAGTGGTATAAATATACATCAGCATATAGAGTTAAATCTGATTTATGTAGTTTATCATTTCCGCCTGTTTCGTTGCGTTTTAACGATATTCACTTGAAATCTGTACCGATAGAGTGTAAGCTTTTGAAAGTTGGTGGAGTTCAAGGGTGGGAAGAAGGTAAAATCAGAATATCAACTTCTATACAAGAGCCAGAAAAAAACAAAGCTGTTATTCAAATTGATTTAGAATTCTTTCCAGACAAGCCAGATGAATCTCTATCTATCTTAGATGAATTGGATGAAATCAGACAATCCGAGGAATACAAAAAATTAAGTAACCCCGAAGTAAAAGAGGATAACTAAACCATGAATAATATAGAAGAATACGTCGATCGCACAGCCGAACTAATCCAACTACCGTTAAACCCCGAACACCGTCCCGGTACGATCGCTAATTTTGAAAGAATAACCGCGATCGCACAAATTGTTACAGAATTTAGCTTACCAGAGGAAATAGAATCTGCACCAGTGTTTGAGCCTTGATTTTTTAACCGCAGATGAGCCCAGATATGTCAAACCCAGATGATGCCGTCGCTACAGCAGAAGCCATTAAAACCGGTAAAATCACAGCTAAAGCAGTCGTAACAGCCGCTTTAGAACGCATTACCGCTAAGGATAAAACCCTCAACTGTTTTACTACTGTCACCGCTGATACAGCCTTAGCTGATGCTGATAAAATCGATAAAGCAATCGCACTCCATCAAAACCCTGGCCCCTTAGCAGGCGTACCCTTCGCCGTTAAAAACCTCTTCGACATCGCCGGAGTCACCACCCTCGCCGGCGCTAAAATTAACCAGGAAACCCCTCCAGCCACCAGCGACGCAACCCTTGTTACCAGACTCAAACAAGCAGGCGCGATACTCGTAGGCGCTCAAAATATGGACGAGTACGCCTACGGCTTCGTCACCGAAAACAGCCACTATGGCCCCACCCGCAACCCCCACGATACCACCCGCGTCGCTGGCGGTTCCAGTGGTGGTTCCGCCGCAGCCGTCGCTGGAGGTTTAGTACCCCTCAGTCTGGGTTCAGATACCAACGGTTCCATCCGCGTACCCTCTGCTCTCTGTGGTATCTTTGGCTTAAAGCCTACTTATGGCCGTTTGTCAAGGGCCGGCGCATACCCCTTTGTGGGAAGCTTAGATCATGTCGGGCCTTTTGCGCGATCGGTTAGAGATATTGCTGCGGTTTATGATATATTACAAGGCAGCGATCCGGCAGATCCCGTTTGTACCAACCGCCCCCCAGAATTATGCTTGCCCCAATTAAGCCGGGGAATTGAAGGCTTAAGAATTGCTGTTGCTGATGGCTATTTTGCCCAAGGTGCGGAACCAGAGGCCTTAGCAGCCGTTGAAACCGTTGCCCGTGCTTTAAATTGTACGGCTACAGTGACTATACCAGAAGCTCACCGGGCTAGGGCTGCGGCGTTTGTAATTACGGCCTGTGAAGGGGCAAATTTGCATTTAGCGAATTTGCGATCGCGCCCCCAAGACTTCGATCCCGCCACTCGCGATCGCTTCCTCGCAGGCGCACTCATCCCTGCTACTTGGTACATTCAAGCACAGCGTTTCAGACAATGGTATCGCGATCGCGTCCGTGAAATCTTCCAGAATGTTGACATCATTTTAGCGCCAGCAACCCCCATTTGCGCTCCACCCATCGGCCTTGAAAAGATGACAATAGCAGGTGAAGAAGTGGTAATTCGCCCCAATTTGGGTATATTTACTCAACCTCTCTCATTTATTGGTTTGCCGATCGCCTCAGTACCCATCCAGCGGCCTAATGCTTTGCCATTAGGGGTACAAATTATTGCCGCACCTTACAATGAAGCTCTTATCCTGCGAGTCGCTGCGATGTTAGAATCTGAAGGAATCGTCAGCAGTAAAATTTAACAATTAAATTAAGCTTCTTAAAATTAACAAAATTAATATAGCAACCTTCTTAGCAGTTAGGGTAACTCAAGCGTGTTACCTCTGGTTCATAATCCCTTACTTCGTCAAGCTTTTCCCTCTTCCCTCTTCCCTCTTCCCTAGCCCCTAGCCCCTAGCCCCTCTTCCATCTTCCCTAGCCCTATTTGGTTCCCAGGTTCTACCTGGGAACGCAAGTCTATGGCTTTTAGCCTCTATGCTCTTTTGCCATCCAGCGAGTTCTAGAATTAGTTGGAACGCTGAAAACGTCTCTTAGGCCGTCTGGCGATCGCTTTACGCTTGCGCTTTTCCAGGGGAGTCTCAAAGTGACGGTGCTTTCTCATGTCTGGAAAAATGCCCGCTTTGGAAACTTGCCGCTTAAATCGACGGAGGGCTGACTCAATCCCTTCATTTTCGCCTATTACAACTTGTGTCATTCTATATCCTCAATACACTGACTCAATTATTAATTTACGCTAAATTGGCTTCATTAAACAGTTGCGATCGCGCGTGAAAGAGGACAGACCCCACATCTGTCCTCTTTGACTAACTTAGATAGACTGAAAATTTCAGTCCCCAATCTTAGAAGCGGCGAGAAGAGCGATTGTTGTTACCCCAGCCACCACCGCCAGAGGAACGGCGGTCTTCGCGAGGCTTAGCCTTGTTCACCTTCAAGTCGCGACCCATCCACTCAGCGCCATCAAGAGCTGCGATCGCAGCCGCTTCTTCCGCTTCGCTGGCCATTTCCACGAATCCGAAACCACGCATCCGTCCAGTTTCCCGGTCTACGGGCAACTGCACGCGACTTACGGTGCCGTACTCGGCAAATACCTCGGTCAGGTCTTCTGACGTGACTTGGTAGGAAAGATTACCTACGTAAATAGACATTGATGAACTTCTCCAGAATCAGAGGTTGTAGAGATTTAGATTCGGAGAGACGCCTGTACATAAATACAAACACACTACGCAACCGAACTCAATCCTTAGACTACGACTATAACACAAAAAAATTGAAATGAACTAGCTCTAAATCATAAAATTTCATTAATTAATATTAAGCTTTTTCCCAAAAGTCAATTTTTTTCTCCCCAATTTTAATTTTTAATTTTTAATTTTTAATTGTACTTCCCACTACCGTACCCCAAAAATAAGTCTCAAAGGGTTTTTGGGCAAGATCGACACGCATTTTTTTAGCCCAAGTGTAAATATCGAAACCAATCCGGCCGCGATCGCCCTTGCTAAAATTTGCTTGCAGTTATTTTGTCTCGATTGCTGTCCATATCGGAAGACTCAAAACTTCCCACTAATTACACCCTTAACCCTTAATTCCTCTCTACTTACTAGCGCTTCATAATAATCAGGCTGAATTTCTAAAGCCACACCATAAGAACTAATCGCATCTTGAAACCGCTGCAATTTTTGCAGAACATCACCCCGTTTTAACCAAGCTTCGCAGTTGTCCGGTTTGAGTTGAATCACTTTATCAAAAGCAGCGATCGCCTCTTGACATCTTTCCAATTTTGCTAAATTCTTACCACGCTGCAACCAGACTTGATAGTTATCTGGCCAGATTGCAATTCCTTGGTTGTAAGCAATCAAAGCATCTTCATAGCGTTGCATTAAGGCTAAGGCATTTCCCCGCTTCAACCAAGCTTCAAAATTATCTGGCTGAAGGAGAAGTACCTGGTCATAAGCAGCGATCGCTTCTGCATAACGTTCCAACTTTTCTAAGGCCGCACCCCGCTGAAACCCCACCTTAGAAGAAATATCCAACTCTGAAGTCATGGCAATCACTTTATCAAAACAGGCGATCGCTTCTTCGTAGCGATGCAACTTTTCCAAAGCCTCACCCCTGTAGTTCCAAGCTTCTAAGAAATCGCCTTTCAGTTGCAGGGCATTACTATAAGCAATAATCGCTTCTCTGTAATGTTCCATTCCTGCTAAAGCTAAACCTCTTCCCAGCCAAGCTTCGGGGAAATTCGGATTGAGTTGAGTTGCCTTATCAAAGGAAGCGATCGCTCCTTCCCAGTGTCCCGCCTCCGATAGAACTTGACCGAAACCGATCCACAATTCGGGAAAATTGGGATTAATTTTAATCGCCTGATTTAAAGTTGCGATCGCCGCATCCGGTCGCAAATGCTTAAGCGCCATACCTTTATAAAACCAGGCTTCGCTGTCTCCCGGCTGCAATTGAATCACGCGATCGTAAGAATTCACCGCTTCTGCGTATCGGTGCAATTTCTCCAAAGCAATTCCGCGATTAAACCAAGCTTGATAATTTTCTGGTTGCAGTTGCACCGCTCGATCGTAAGAACTCACAGACTCAGCGTACCGCAGCGCTTTCATTAACGCCAAACCTCTGTAAAACCAAGCTTCAGCGTTACCAGGCTGGAGTTTAACTACTCGCTCAAAAGCAGCCACAGCCTCAGCATAGCGATCGCCGTGCAGCAGCGTACAGCCTTGGCGATACCAGATTGTAGGTAAATTTGGCTTAATTTCGATCGCTTTTCTATAGCAAGCAGCCGCTGTTTGGTACTGATGCAATTCCTCTAGAGCTCGTCCCCGGTAGTGCCACGCTTCATAATTTTGCGGTTGAATTTGAGTTGCTTGCTCGAAAGAAACTAGAGCTTCTTGATATTGGTGCAAGCTCAACAAAGCGCTCCCTCGCAACACCCAAGCCTTATAGCTTTCTGGTTTAATACCAATGGCGCGATCGCAGCAAACAACAACAACATCATACCGATGCAATTTCCTCAGCACCGTAGCTAGCTGCAACCAAGCCTGACACCAGTCCGGTTTAACTTCAACCGCTTTCTCGTAATGATGCACCGCCGCTTCATACCTTCCCAAACCATAGAGCCTATTACCTTGGCTGTACTCTGGGAACGCTGTAAAAATGCTCAAAGCTCCAGACAGCGACATAGGAGGAGATTTAGAACTAGATGAGCTATCAGTGGCAGAAGTTGGCGATGTCATATTACAACCCAGAATTTACAACTTTTTTAGCTTTTAATTTTTAATTTTTAATTTTTAATTTAATTATTTGCCCCAGCCCAATTCTACAGCAAACTACAGCCCTAAGAAAGCTCATCTATTTAGAAACTTTATGTCTTTCTTCTAAAATTCCGTAGTTTCACTATGGAACATTTAGGGTAATCTGCGTCAGAATCTTAGAGGTACACAATAAAGTACGACAAAAAACCATACCTGAGCTTAAAACTCAAGTACCCATTCCCAGACAAGTCAATTTAATCGAGACACTACAAATCCGGTATCGCTAAGCGACACCCTGTAGATACTCAACACAGAGTGCTTTGCACCTCGTTGCAAGAAAGGAAAAAGAGAAGTATGAATGTGTCCGAATATACCATATCTGACCGAATTGTAGCAATACCGGTATGGATTCCTAAAGAGGAAAGCGCTGTTAATCTCCCCACAACTGCCCAGCCGCAACCCTGCGATCCTCTGCGCCCCCTGCGTCAATGGCTTGACAGCATAGAAGTTAAAAGCCCCAAATTGGCTCACAGACTGTGCAAGCTAATTCCAGCGCAGTGTCCATTTGAGCGCACTGTCAAGCTTTTTGGTCGTCAACTGTTTCACATCCCCCCCTTATGCAAGCTCAACCCGCTTTACGATGAATTGGTTGCTCTGCGTTTTCGAGCTTTGTGCTATTTGGCGGATGTGTGTGGCGAAGATGTGACGCGCTATTGCTAAATACCTGTTAACTGTTAACTGTTAACTGTTAACTGTTAATTGTTAATTGTAAGGTGGGCGATCGCCCACCTTACCTTTAATTGGTAACTAGACCTTTTGCAAAAGTCGATCGATCTCATTCCCAGTTATAGCTTTATTCTCTCATCTTCCCAGGCTTGTTTCTCGATCGCTAATTCCCAGTTTCTCCTTGTTTACTCAGTTTTAAGTTTATGTTGACGGCTGTATGCCATGCCGTTTTTTATATAAATATTGCTGGTGGTAGTCTTCAGCTAACCAAAACTCATTTGCTGGTTGAATTTTTGTCACAATTTGGTTATCATATCTCCCGGAGAGTTGGAGCTTCCGTTTAGAAGCAATCGCAGCTTGCTCTTGTTCTAGATTGCGATAGAAAATAACAGAACGGTACTGTTCTCCTCTGTCTGGCCCTTGCCGATTTAACTGCGTCGGATCGTGGCAATTCCAAAATACCTCTAGGAGTTGCTCATAACTAACAACACTACAGTCAAATTCCACCTCTACCGCTTCAGCATGACCCGTAACTCTAGCACAAACGTCCAAATAGCAAGGATTTGACCAGTGTCCTCCCGTATATCCCACACAAGTCGAAGCGACACCCTTGATATCGCGAAAAGTTTCTTCAACACCCCAGAAACAACCAGCGGCAAATGTTGCTTTTTCTAGCATGATTTTCTCTTTACACTTTGATTGCTTTCTGCCTTGGGCCTTACCCAACTATGCTGACCAAAACTTGACCATAACTCCCATAATATCACCCATTTGCATGAAGCCAACGTGCTATAAATACTGCAAAATTGAATCTTAAACCAAAAATAAACATTAGAGCAATACTGCTCTGAGGCTCATAAATACTAATGCAACTCCACTCTAGTTCAGGTAGATGGCGTTTAGGTCTGACCTTATCGCTTTTAACTGCATCGCTCTGGGGCGTTTTGCCCATTGCTTTAAAGGTAACGCTACAAGCCCTAGATGTTTATACCGTTACTTGGTTTCGTTTTCTAGTATCCTTTGGACTATTAGCCTTATATTTAGCCGCCCGCCAGCAATTACCAGACTTGCAAAAATTGCGGGCAACAAATATGGGATTGATGGCAATCGCAATTGTATTTCTATCAGCTAACTACCTGCTATTTCTAATCGGATTATCCCAAACTTCACCTGCTAACACTCAAGTTTTAATTCAATTAGCTCCCGTGATGATGGGATTGGGAGCCTTAGTTATTTTTAAAGAACGTTATACTCTACATCAATGGATTGGTTTAGGAGTATTAACCCTCGGTTTTTCACTCTTCTTTCACGAGCAATTAACCAATTTAATTTCAGCACAAAGTCAATATCTAATTGGCAGCGGTATAGTCGTAATTGCAGCCGCAGTGTGGGCTGTTTATGCCCTAGCTCAAAAGCAACTTCTGCAAAAATTACCCTCTGCAAGTATTATGCTCATTCTCTACGGAGGCTGTGCTATATTATTCACTCCCTTTGCTGCACCCCAATTATTGCTTACACTCAGCCCTTTACATTGGGGAATGCTACTTTTTTGTGCATTAAATACTCTAATTGCTTACGGAGCTTTTGCAGAAGCAATGGATCACTGGGAAGCCTCACGAGTGAGTGCAGTGCTGGCTTTAACACCTTTAGTTACGCTGTTTTCAGTCTGGAATATTTCGGCTATTTTTCCTACTCTAATCGCACCGGAACAGCTCACAATTCTTGCAGTTGTAGGCGCAATTTTAGTCGTCGGGGGATCGATGACAATCGCGATGGGAAAGTCGCGGTAAATCAAACAAGATGAGTACAGAAATACTACTAAATCTGTGCAAAGAAACCGGATTTTTAGGAAATATTTAAGATTATTAACTAGATATTTACAAATAAACCCGGTTTCTGACCTCAAACTTCGTAAGTTCTGACTACTATATTTACAAGATGCCAAATTAATGATATGATTTTATTAGTTCTACATCAAAGCTAACTTAATTAATTCATGCAAAAAACGGAAACAGGATCGTCATTACTCAATAAAGTGCTTGTAATTATTATATCCTTGCTAGTGGTAACTGCGATCGCGCTCCCGACAACACTCGCCATTTCTGGAGAAAATACAATGTTTGCTGGAAAAAGACCTACTAACCTGGGAGTAAAGTCAGGACAACTTGCACCTTGTCCCAATTCTCCTAACTGTGTCAGCAGTTTCAGTCAAGATAACGAACATAAAATTGCACCTTTGGCATACACTTCTACCTCTACAGATGCAATTGCTAACCTCAAAAAATCAATTCTATCTTTACCAAAAACTAAAATTATCACCGAAACCAATAATTACCTATATGCAGAATTTACTAGCGCTTTAATGGGATTTGTTGATGATGTTGAATTCTTACTAGATGATGAAGAGGCAAAGGTAATCCAAGTCCGTTCAGCTTCCCGTTTAGGAGAGTCTGATTTAGGAGTTAACCGGAAAAGAATAGAAACCCTGAGAGCCAAACTCAACCAACTTTTAACCTAAATTAAGGTAAAATTTGTAGTAGTAAAGTTAGCAACTTCTTTGAAGATGACCAGCACTATCTCCGAAATCAAAGTAAAAACGATCGCAGGCGAAGACAAGCAACTAGGCGAGTACGCTGGTAAGGTACTCTTGATAGTGAACCTTGCTTCCAAATGCGGCTACACCCCTCAATACGCTGGGTTAGAGCAGTTAAACCAGAAATATCAGGCGGCGGGACTGCGAATTTTAGGATTTCCTTGCAATGACTATGGAGCACAAGAACCTGGTACGAACTCAGAAATTGTCCAATTTTGTACTATCAATTATGGTGTAACTTTTGACCTATTTGACAAAGTACACGCCAAAGGTTCTGAGCAGCATCCTCTTTACGCTCAGCTTACCAAAGCGGTCGAACCAAAAGGGGAAGTTTCATGGAATTTTGAGAAATTCTTAGTCAACAAGCAGGGAGAAGTAGTTGCCAGATTTCGCAGCAGCGTGACTCCCGACTCGCCGGAATTAATCGCGGCCATTGAGCGGGAATTAGCTAAATAGTTTTTGGGTTAATTGTTAACTGTTAATTGTTAATTGTTAGTTAACTATTAACGGTTAACTGTATTTCTAGTTAGAGATTAATCAAATGGAAAATACTGCTTCGTTAGACTTAATAGTGGGTTTGGTTGCATTCGTCATTCTGATAAGTGCGCTCGTTATGTTGTTCCAGGGGATTGCATCTTTCCCTAAACAAAAATAGAAATACCAGACAAACTCTCGCAAATTAAACCCAATTTAAAATCTCAAATTTTAAACTAATAATGATGCAATCTACTCAAACTTCTCCCACAGTTATGCTAGTTCCCGGCAACTTACGGCGGGTACATCACATCGCTTTAAATGTCCACGATATGAAAGCATCCCGCCATTTTTACGGCACAATTTTGGGTCTGCACGAGCTCACAGGCGAAGAGGTTCCTGCAACTTTGCAAGAGTTAGTTGCTGCGGGAAAAGTAGCCAATTTTATTACCTCCGACGGTACTGTTATCGATCTATTTTGGGAACCGGAACTCAAACCGCCAGATCCAAATCCGCAGCAAGCTTTTACCCGTGCCAATCATTTAGCCTTTGACATCGATCCCCAATTATTTGACAGTGCAGTGGAAGTGCTATATTTACATAAAGTTTGCATAGATAGCGGCCCAGTTAGTCGTCCTACAGGACGCGGAATCTACTTCTACGATCCTGATGGATTTATAATAGAAATTAGGTGCGATCCATAGGAAGAAATAGGGGCTAGGGGCTAGAATGCTCAGGGCTAGGGAAAGAGAGGGGGAGCAGGGGAGCTCTTGAGCGGGGGAGATAGGGAGATGGGGGATATGGGGAAGATGGTAATTAGCTATTAGCCATTAGCTATTAGCCATTAGCCATTACCAATCACCAACCAACAACAACCAACAAATTACTCATCATCCTTCCGAATAGGTTGTTTTGGCCAGGTAAAGCGAAATGTTGCTCCTTGACCTTCACTCGATTCGAGTTTAATAGTTCCCCCTTGATTTTCTACAATTTTTTTCACTAGCGATAAACCAATGCCTGTATTTTCAACTTTATCGCGAGCTTCCAAAGTTTGGAAGATGACAAAAACTTTATCATGATATTGAGGAGCAATTCCAGGGCCATCATCCGTTACAGCAAACTCGTAAAAATCTTCCTTCTCTTCAAGGGATATTTTCACAGAACCCGATTTGCTGCTGTGATGTTTGACTGCATTACTAATTAGATTAGCAAAAACTTGCTGTAATAATACCCTTTCTGTCGTCAATATTGGCATTCCCGATCCGACTTCCACCTTCAAACTCTCTGGCGGCGCGATAGAATCGATAATTTCTGCTAATAAACTTGCCACATTTACAATTTCTGAGGCTGTTTGGATGCGTCCGACGCGGGAATATTGTAGTAGTGCATCGATCAAAGCTTCCATACGGTGAACTCGACCCCGCAATAGATTCATTTGATGTTGAGTATCCTCAGTCATCGCTTCGCTGAGGTCTTCTTCTATCCAACTACTAAGGTTGGCAATTGCTCTTAGCGGCGCTTTCAAATCATGGGAAACGACATAAGCAAATTGATCTAATTCCTGATTTCGCTTTCTCAAAACTGTTGCTGTTTGACTTAATATTCTAGTTGTCTTTGCCAATTCTTGAGCGCGTTTTTGTAGTGCTTCTTGAGCTTCTTTACGCTCTCTGATATCTTCAACAACTGCCATTAAGTATTCGCCACCATCTTGCTCGCGTAGTAGGGAAACAGTCAAATTGCCCCATACTAATTCCCCATTTTTGCGGAGAAAACGCTTTTCCATCGAATAGATATTAAGTTCCCCTGTTAACAGTTGGTTTATATAGGCCAGCTCAATTTTTAAGTCCTCTGGATGAGTAATATTCTGAAACTTATTTTCTAGCAGTTCTTCCCGACTGTAACCCAAAATATCGCAAAACTTTTGATTAACCAACAGTAACTTGCCTTCCATATTTGTCTGGGCTATTCCCACAGCCGCCTGCTCAAAAGTAGACCGGAAACGTTGCTCGCTTTCAGCAATAGCCACCTCAGCCTGTTTGCGGTCGGTGATATCCTCGAAACTACACATAATTCCGATTACACTATCTTCCCCATTTGTCAGAGGAACTTTGCTAACATCAACCCACATTGTCGAGCTATTTGGCAGTGCAGAAGTAAAAGTTTTAAGTAAGTGATATTGGGGAGTATTAGTTTCGAGAATGTCGCGGCTGATTGCGCGGTAGTGTTCAGCTTGTTCTTCGGGAATAGGCAAATCGTAATCTGTCAGTCCGATGATATCTGTGGGACTTTTTAAACCAAGAATACGGGCAAAGTTTTGATTACAACCTCGATAGATAAAATCTCTGTCTTTCCAGTAGATAAACTGCGGAATGTTGTCCATCACTAATTGCAACATTTGCTGAGAATCTCGCAATGCAAATTCCGCGATTTTGCGATCGCTAATATCGTTATTTATTTGTAAGCTAGCTAAGGGAAGACCATCTTCGTCCCGTTGCAAAGTCCAACGGCTTGCTACTGTTACTTTTGAACCATCTTGCTTAGTGTGTAGGAGTTCGCCTTCCCAAGCTCCATCCCGTAGAAATGCTGCCTTAATTTTGGGTAGAGATTCAGGAAATTCTGTTTGCAAAAGCGTGTGAATATTCTTTCCCATTACTTCCGATTTCCGCCATCCGTAGAGCCTTCTAGCTCCCTGATTCCAATCAGCAATATCATCATTTAGGTCAAGCACTGTAATCGAATCATTCGCTAAATCTAACAGTTGCGATTGTTTGCGGAGGGTTTTTTCAGCTTCTTTGCGCTCGGTAATATCGCGACAAATCCCAATAAATAGTCGCCCCGAAGCTAGCCGCATTTCGCTCACCGCTAACTCCATTGGGAAGGTTGCCCCATTTTTGCGGATTCCCTGGATTTCTTGCTGACAAATGTTGAGTTTTGCAGTAGAATTTGTTAAAAAGTTTTGAAGATAATTCCCCGTGCTATCTTCGTGGGCAGGCTTAGCTATTAGTTTCCTGAGATTCTGACCAATGACTTCTTTCCCTTCCCAGCCAAAAATCTTCTCAGCAGCGAGATTGAATGACTCAATATTACCCTGCTCGTCCAAGGTGAGAATACCATCAGCGGCGTTGTCTACCACTGCTTGAATGCGAGTTTTACTCTCTTGCAAACTAGCTTCTCGGTTTGTTAATTCCCTGTCTAAACGGTCAAATAAATACCAGGAAGCTCCGCCGCCAAGCAAACCGACAAATAAAGCGGCTATTTGTACAAAATTGGTGAGATCGACCCAATGCCGTCTTTCTTCATCTATAATAGCCTGGAACTCTTTCTGACTGACAACAAAATTATTAATTTGCTGCCGCAGGGTATCCATCTGCAATTTGCCTTTGAGCAGAATGTTAGTTAGTTGAGGCGACATTTCAATTTCTCTGCCTAAACTATCAAAACTTTTGAGCGTATTTTCCAAAAAAATTAATTCTTGCTGGGTACTTTTTTTAATTTCTTCAAATCGCTGTAACTGTGCTGGATTTTCTTGCACCATCACTCTGAGTTCTTTGAGCAATTGAGGCAAATTTGCTTTTGCTTTTAAATACGGGTCTAGAAATTCTGGACGCTGCGTCAGACCGTAACCTCGCATTCCCGTCTCAGCATCTACCGCAGTTTTGAGCAAACGGTCAGTTTGTAGTAGTACCTGGTTGCTCTTTTCTATCTGGGCTCTTGTGCTGAGAGTGCGATCGCGCACCCAGGCAATGGCGATCACTGAGGCGAACAGACAAGTTACGGGAATGGCAAGAATTATTGTCCCCCGCTGGCGAGTTGGCCGGTCTACCCACAAAAATTTTACGAGGTGAGATATTGAAAATTTCATTAATTTTTAATTTTGAGATTTTAACAATTTGGCAGCCTCCTATTCTGGCGCTACGCCTATCTTTAGATGGCTTTTAACATGGATGTTATCGATCGATCCTGATGGTTGAACTAGATTAAGGTGAGAGTCAGATTTGTAATTTTGCTCAGCGATCTTTTTGACAGTCCACTTACCTGTATCGGGATCGCGGTCAGCGGTAAAAGGGTTGGCTTTTAGGGGTTGATTGCAAGGTTTAGTCATAGTGCTGCACTCCCGATCTACTTGCTAGTCATATTTTAAGTGCCTCTAAAATGCAGGTTTGTGATAGATAGCAAAGCCAAGATGGGATCTTGGTCACAGAAGGTAGCGATCGCCAAATATGGATCGAGCCTTGGATCTATAATCTATAGCAGAAGGCAGCTATGCAGAAGGCAGAAGTAGAAGAAAAATGTTATTTAGAGTGCAGCTAAGCAATCTACTTAAGGGAGGATGACAACACAAGCGATCGCTTCCGAAAAGCAATTCTGGTGTAACTCCTACTTTACTCAACTTTATTTTCTATTTTTGCCTTAAGGTGAACAGTAAAAGTAGAACCCACCCCCAACTCGCTTTCCACTGTAATATCACCCCCCATCATCTGGCAAAAGCGACGGCTAATCGCCAATCCGAGTCCGGTACCACCATACTTGCGCGTTGTCGAAGCATCTCCTTGATTGAAGACCTCAAACAAACACTGCTGTTGTTCCACTGACATACCAATACCCGTATCAGCTACGCATAAATAAACCCAATCACTATTGCTACCCATTTCGCGAGTTGCACTTAGCCGCACAGTTCCATTTTCAGTAAACTTAAGGGCATTAGAGAGTAAGTTAAAAAGAATTTGCCGCACCTTAGTTAAGTCAGTGAACACTACTCCTAGATCGCTACAGCAAGACACTTCCAATTTATTGGAGTTTTTGTGAGCTAGGGGATGCAGAGTGGCGATGACATCACCGACCAAATCCGCAAGGTCAAAACTCTCCAGGTAAAGTTCCATTTTACCTGCTTCAATTTTAGATAGGTCAAGGATATCGTTAATCAAAGTTAGCAAATGTTTGCCAGCACTGCGAATTTTTTGAATATCGGGGAGCAAATCTTCAAGCCCTTCATCAGAGGCTAATTCTTCTAACATTTCGCTGTAACCAATAATGGCATTCAGAGGAGTTCGCAACTCGTGGCTCATATTAGCTAAGAAAGTGCTTTTTGCTCTGGAAGCTGCTTCTGCTTTGTGCAGTGCTTCTTGCAAAGCTACTTCCGCTCTTTTGCGCTCAGCAATCTCGAATCGGAGTAACTTATTAGCACTCTTGAGCTGAACAGTGCGATTTTCGACAGTTAGTTCTAGTTCCTGCTTCGCCTTAGATAATGCCTGCTGCGCTCTCTGCCGTTCAAAGCCTTCTATTGCTAAGGCAACCAAATTCGCTAGAGAATCAGCAAAAGTGCGCTCCTCCAAGGCCCACTGACGGGGAGGGCCGATATGTTCGTGGGAAACTATGCCCACGATCTGGCCGCCTAGCCGAATTGGTACATTTAAAGTTGATGAGTTCGCGCTCTCGTCTGTAGGCCTTGGAGAGAAGATTTCTGCTTCTTTTGAGTACAATTCCTTTAAAGAGTTTTGAGCCAGAAGTGTCTCAGGCAGAGGCAATCCGAAATGCTCCTCAGCATTCTCTAAGGAGGTATCTAAAAAGCCAGCTCTCAAATCGCTGGTCGAGATTTCTAAACGGTTCCAGTGGCGATCGCTACTACGTTCGTAGAGGTCGAGGCAAACTAATTTTAGATTAGGCTTTTTAGACTTCACAAAATAAGGCTGTTCGTCTAAATTTTTTGCCAGCAAAGCAGTATTGGCCTCTGTTTGGCTATCTGCACTCACGCCCAATCCTAAATCTATTTGAGACTCTGCGGAACGAACGGTAAATCTAAAATCGTTATATAGCCACAGGCTGACTTTATCTACTTCTAGGGTGTGGGCGGCCGTTTCAGTGATTTCGCGAATTGCAGCATTGAGATCCCCAGAGTTAAGAGTCCTTTCTCTGCCAAGTTCCAATAGTGCCAGACTCTGACGGCGGAGCCGTCTTTCACTGTTGAGCAGGACTTGTTCGCCCGCTTTGCGCTTAGTGAGGTCGTAGAGGGCAAATAGTGCCGCTGGTTGACCGCTGAAGGTCAGGGGTTGGACGGATACCATTACCCAGAACGGTGTACCGTCTACTTTTTTGGCTTGCATTTCCCAATTCTGAACGTACCCGTCTCGCGAAAGTGCGTCGAGTACCTTCTCGCGATCGCTCCGATCCCAGTAAAAATCTGGAGTATAGCGATCGATCAAGTCTTCAAGGGATATGCCCAGGAGAGCAGAAAATTGAGCGTTGGCATAGAGTATCTTCCCGTCGGCCACGCGAGCGATCAGCACTGGTACGGGAGTTGCTTGGGCGATCGCTCGAAATCGCTCTTCGCTCTCCCGCAATACCGACTCTGCAAACCCTTGCAGTTGAGCTTCCACGCGATCGGAGTGTTCAGTAGTAGTCTCCAGCAAGATTTCCAGGTCAGCTCTTTCACTCTTAAGCTCAGTAATTTCCGAGCGCAGACGTAAAACCTCCAAAATTAGCTGTTCCTTTGACAATTCTTCTTCCTGCATGGGTTTTGGGTAATTGCGAACTGGCAGTTTGTCTTTAGCGTTAATTCTTGTTTGCCGCTCATTACTAAGTATGGCCTATCCCCCATATTCCGTTACAGCATTTTCCTTCCTTATTCCAGTTCCAATTCTAAGGAAGGCATTAGTCGCTGCAAGTTCTTCAACGATTTTCCCTGCCAGAGTATCTCCTGAGATCCTCGTACCGCAATCTGAATATTCTTTTGCTGGCGCACCCTGATCACAAACTTAGACAGAATGTTGATTCCAGAACTATTTAAAAATTCTAGCTCTCGCAAATCCAAAGTAATTTTCTTTGGCTGTGCGTCAGCCACATCATTGAGCAACTGCACGATGGGCGCGTACTCTTCCATTTTACTCAGCCGGAATGAACCCTGGCAGGTAATTGTCTCAGTAGCGCTGTCGTACCAAATGCAGTAATCTTTACTCTTGATCTCCATAGTGCGTGCTAGTTGTCACAGGTGAGTTGCGATTTTAATGGGTAATTTAGTCCGTAGGGGGACTTTTGAGGTGTTAGTGGATCTCCACTTACTGCTGGTAACTCTTGCTGCGGGAGGGGGGCTTCGCCGAGCGTACCGGAGGGCATAGAGGGGCCAAAGCGCCGAGATGTGGGAAAGGGGCCAGAGGAGGTTGGAGACTTTACCTTACTAACAGGGCTGGGTACTGTTGACCAGTCATCTCCTGACTGGGCATTCAATTCTCAATTGCCTCTCATGTCAATATATGCGTGATTATGCGTAAATCCCAACCAATTCCCAATTTCTGTTTTCCACGCTCAAATACTATTAGTTTAGAACACAACCGTATCTAAAAATGTGAAAATCCATATTTTTTTGCTATTGACAATAGTAACAAAATCTAATTATAGTAATGTCAGCTTTCAGGCAGCCCTTAAAAGGGAAGTATTATTTAGTTTAATTCACTCTTACCTCTGCCTGTACAAAATGCAGTCTAGCCGTCATCCAGGAGCGTCTAATGGCAATTTCAGAAATCACAGAGAAACTTTTGTCTGCTAAAAAAGCTAAGGGTATTACCTTTGGTGAGTTAGAAAAAATTGTCGGGCGCGATGAGGTTTGGATTGCGGCGGTGTTTTACCGTCAAGCTACTGCTTCTGAAGATGAAGCGGAGAAAATTGTATCAGTTTTAGGGTTAGATAACAGTGTAGCTCAAAGCTTAACAGAACCACCCTTAAAAGGTTCCCTGGAGCCGGTTATTCCCGTAGATCCGCTGATTTATCGCTTCTATGAAATTATGCAAGTGTATGGGATGCCTCTGAAAGCAATAATTCACGAAAAATTCGGCGATGGCATTATGAGCGCCATTGATTTTACTCTTGACGTTGAAAAAGAAGAAGATCCTAAAGGCGATCGCGTTAAGGTCATCATGTCTGGTAAATTCTTGGCTTATAAGAAGTGGTAATTGGTAATTGGTAATTGGTAATTGGTAATGGCTAATGGCTAATGGCTAATGGCTAATGGCTAATGGCTAATGGCTAATTGCTAATTGCTAATTGCTAATTGCTAATTGCTAATTGCTAATTGCTAATTACACATCCTCCCCATCTCCCCCATCCTCCCCATCTCCCCCATCTCCCCCATCTTCCCTATCTTCCCCATCCTCCCCATCTCCCCCCTCTCCCCCATCTTCCCTCTCTCTTCCTCTTTCCCTAGCCCCTAGCCCCTAGCCCCTTCTTTTCTTCTTTCTACTTAATCATTTCTAATAATTGAGCTTCTGAAAGTTGCACAATTCCCAATTCTTGAGCTTTTTCTAACTTAGAACCGGCATCTTCACCTACAACTAAATAGTTAGTTTTAGCACTAACAGAATTTGTAACTTTTCCCCCAGCTTTTTGAATCAACTCTTTCGCTTCATCTCGCTTTAGCGTTGGCAAAGTTCCCGTAATTACAAAAACTTTACCTGCCAACAACAAATTTTTACCTTCTACCTTGTTGCTAGTTGCTTCTGACTTCAGTTGTAACCCCGCAACTTTCAGACGTTCAATTAAATTCTGATTTGCAGGTACTTGAAACCATTGATATACAGACTGGGCAATTTCTGGGCCAATACCATAAACTCCCTCAATAGTCGCCGCAGATGCCGCTGCTAACTGTTCGACATCGGGAAACCTTTCTGTTAACAATACGGCATTAACACTGCCCACATGACGAATGCCTAAACCGTACAATATCCTTGACCAAGGTTGAGTCTTAGAATTAGCAATTGCCCCAACTAATTTATCGGCTAACTTCTTGCCCATTCTTTCTAAATTCATCAATCTTTCCACAGTTAAATCATAGATATCTGCCACAGAATGCACTAAATTACTATCAACTAACTGCTGCACTAATTTTTCACCAATGCCATTAATATCTACTGCATCTCGGCTACAAAAATGAATCAGCGCACCCCTTAAAATAGCTGGACAAGATGTATTAATACAGCGAGTAACCGCCTCACCTTTTTCTCTGACAACTGGTTGGCCGCATTCTGGACAGCAACTAGGCATTTGAAAGGATTGAGCACCTTCCGGGCGCAGTTCAGGTAAAACCCGTACTACTTCCGGGATAATTTCACCAGCTTTGCGAACAATTACTGTATCGCCAATGTGGATATTTAAGGATAAAATGCGATCGCTATTGTGTAGCGTCGCCCTGGAAACAGTTGTACCCGCTAACTGCACCGGTTTTAACTCTGCAACTGGCGTTAGCGCCCCGGTTCTCCCTACGGAAACTGCGATTGACTCAACTAAAGTAGGGGCTTCCTCAGCGGGATACTTGAGGGCGACGGCCCAGCGGGGGAATTTCTGAGTAAAACCTAGTTGTTTTTGCAATCGTAAGTCATTAATTTTAACAACAACTCCATCCGTCATATAAGGCAAGTTTCGCCGTTCGATATCCCAATATTGGTAATATTCCCGAACTTCATCCAAAGCAAGACAAAGTTGCCGATTGGGATTGACTTTAAACCCCATTTGTTGCAATAATTCCAAAGATTTACACTGAGTATCTGCGACCTCAATATCTTCTTTACCTGGTATTTGTAGCGTATAAGCAAAGAAATCTAAACGGCGTTTAGCCACAATTTTTGAATCTAATTGCCGCAATGTACCTGCGGCGGCATTGCGAGGATTAGCAAATAGGGAATCGCCAGATTTTTCTCGTTCTTGATTGATTTCTTCAAACACAGCTAAGGATAAAAAGGCCTCTCCTCGAACTTCTACCAATGGTGGACAATCTTCTAATTGTAGTTGTAATGGTATCGAGCGAATTGTCTTGACATTTTGGGTGATTTCTTCACCAGTAACGCCATCTCCGCGTGTTGCACCTCGGACTAAAATGCCATTTTCATAAGTTAGGGCTAAAGCAGAACCATCAATTTTTAACTCGCAAACATATTTGGAGACTGGGGAGGTTTTTTGACTTGATTCCAGAGTGTTTCCTGTTGCCAATTCCCCCTCATTAGTCCCGATTCCCCTCTGCCAACGTTCCTCCCATTTGATAAATTCCTCAATATTGAAAGCGTTTTCTAAACTGTAGAGAGGGATATTATGTCTAACGCTGGAAAAGTGGGTGGCTGGTTTTTCTCCAACTCGCTGAGTGGGACTTTCCAGGCTGATTAATTCGGGATGTTGGGTTTCTAGTTCTTGTAGTTCGCGATAGAGGCGATCGTACACCTCATCTGGCATAATTGGCGTATCCAGAACATAGTAAGCATAGCTAGCTTCCTGTAATTGTTTTCTCAATTGTTGGACTCGTTGCTGAACTTCTGGCATCATAATCAATTTTAGATTTTAAATTAAATAGATGGACACAATGAAGCGTAGGGTGGGCGCTCGCCTCTCTCAAGAATTAAAAATGTAAAATTAAAAATTAAAAATTTAATTGATTTCCTTTTTGATTTTTAACTTTTAATTTTTAATTGGATTTAGCTATGATTTACAGGCTGGTTGCGGCGAGCGCCCACCTTATGTTTAATTATGTCCGACTACTTAAGGAATAAATAAGGAGTCAGAAATCAGGAGAAAGTATTTCATCCTAAAATTGACTCCTCTTCTTAGTTGAATCTAAATTCTGACTAATTCCTCACAAATTCAGATTCGAGAAGTCACTAAACTTACGGGTTTCAGTGGCGACACTCGCAAAACCATCACCATTTTCACTGTCACCATTCAAACTGCCATTAGTTTCCGGTTTAAAGAGTTCTTCAACAGCCGCACGTTTCAAAGCTAGGGGTTCTGCGTGTTCTACCTGAAATACATTCGCGTAGAGATTGGCGATAATTTGTTTTCCTCCTTGAGTCAATTCTAAGTAACTCAAAGCGGCAGGGATGTAAGGAAAAACGCCGTTCCAGTAAAATTTGGCATAATTCCGCCGCAAATCTCCGGGGGATTTATAGCCTAAGATTTTATTAGTGCCGACTTCTTCAAACTCGTAGAAAAGAGCACTAATTTTTCGCAAATAATTCGGATCGCTAAGTTGGCCAATTAAGTCAGCGGCGCGAGCAAGTCCCGAATAATTATGCCGATCTTGATGAGTTTCACCAGCAGGTACAGGGAAGCGAGTCAGTTCAATATTGCGTTTAATTTGTTCGGCATCAATTAGTTTGTGGCCACCAAAACGCTCATCGATTACTAATTTACCTCGGTCAACATGATAAGGTGTGAGACTGGCAGAAGTTGCACCAATTGGTATCGAAACCATTCCTCCATCAATGCCAGTGGCGTAGAGTCCAACAGCTTCTTGGTCTTGGCGGCAAACACCTTTGACATAACCGATGTCGTGAGACAACAAAGAAATGATATAGTGTAGCCAGTCTTCAGGGGAGACACCCCCTTCGCGGATGTGTTTGCCCCGGAGGATGTCCTGTCCTACTAGGGCAACTAACATACTGTGTTCGACATTGTGATAGAGAGCGTCGCAATTAGCGATGTTTTCCAGAGCCATGTTCCCCGCCCAGGCAATGATATCGGGGTAATCCGGCTTATATTTACCGTAGGTACGGCGGTATCCAGCCTGTAGCTCTTGCACGAAAGCGTCAATTAGGATCGCAGTTGCATTAAACATTGTGATTTCTCTCACTCAAGCTTTAAGGGCGAAAATCAATCAGGAAGTTTTAGGTAGTTGCATAAATAATAATTGGCGATCGCGTATAAGTTGACATAAATCGGATTGAGTAGTATTTGCGAACTACCGATGCACCAGAGAATATTTTTAGAGTTATATACTCACCATAACCTAAATCCCACAGAATCTCATCTGGCTCTGTACTATTAGATGATGGTGAGAGAACTGCTAGGTGTCAGAGTTATGAACCGTCTGTTAAGGAGTCTGTCTGAAGGAGCAAAACGCGCGGTGCGGCCGATCGCCCTGAGATACTTGGGGTTGTGCAGCATTGCGGTTCTGGCTGCTGCCCCGGCCTTGGGAGCACAGCGAGTTTACGTGACTTATGGCCCCCTGGAAATTTCAGTGCCCATAGAGTCTTTAGAGCTGTTTGTGCAGACAGGCGTAATCGATCACACTTGGGATGGCTTCGCTCAGTACGCCAACCAGCAGCAGCTAGCTCAGTTGCGACAGGCACTGCAAGCAAAGGCCGAAGTCAGCCCCGTGACTATTTCTCAGTTCCTTTACACCCCCCAAGGTGAAGTGTTGCTGGAACGTTTGGGGCGAGTCGTGCAGACAAAGGGGCGACAGCCTGGTTTTTATGCAATTCGAGCGGCGTTAATTCTAGCAGCGGCAGATGCAGAGGGTTTGACACCGATCAATGTGCTCAAAAAATTTCCGACTTATGGGATTCGGATCGATATTGCACGGGGGTTAGAACTGGTTAATCAGCTAACGGCTTTGGTAAATAGGTCAAACCGAGCGATCGCAGGAGTAATCGAGTTGGCAAACGCCCAAGCTGCATCGGAACCAGCAGTTAACCTTTCCGAGTTCCAAACTCCAGACCGACGGGGGGCGCTGAGTTGGGAAAAAGTTTCTCTGACAATGATGAGTAAAAACCGCCAGGGGCGTAGTTTTCCCTTCGATCTGTATTTGCCTACAGGCGGGTCATTACCGGCACCATTAATTGTCATTTCTCACGGTTTAGGCTCAGACCGCTACTCCTTTGCCTATTTAGCCGAACATTTGGCCTCTTACGGATTTGCCGTTGCTGTCCCGGAACATCCCGGTAGCAGTTCTCAACAGTTGCAGAACTTGGTGGTAGGTAGAGCAAGTGAGGTGGCCCAACCTACAGAATTTGTCGATCGCCCTCTAGATATTAAGGATCTGCTCGATTTCCTAGATACCCTTCCTGCATCTGACCCCAAATATCAAGGAAAAATGGACTTGCAGCGAGTGGGGGTAATCGGTCAGTCTTTCGGCGGCTATACAGCTTTGGCTTTAGCGGGGGGAGGGATTAATTTTGAGCAACTAGATAAGGATTGCGAGCAAGAGTTCGATACTTGGAATATTTCGTTACTGCTTCAATGTCGCGCTCAAACTCTGCGCCGTCGGGATTACAATTTGAGCGATAGCCGGGTTAAAGCTGCGATCGCCATCAATCCGATTGTCAGCAGCATTCTAGGCGAATCAAACCTCAGCCAAATTCAAGTCCCTGTAATGATTTTAGCTGCCACTGCCGATACAGTTGCACCAGCGGTGCTCGAACAGATTCAACCCTTTACCTGGCTAACAAACCCTGAGAAATATCTCGTACTGCTCAACAACGGCACACATTTCTCGACGATCGATGAATCCCCTGAGAGTGTTTTCCGGGTTCCTACTAATGCTATTGGCCCCGAACCGGCCTTAGCTCGTCGCTATCTTAACGGATTGAGTGTGGCTTTTATGGAAACCTATCTGGCTAACGACCAAAATTTCCGCCGTTATCTCCAACCTTCTTATATCAAAGGAATTAGTAAAGATGTGTTGGGCCTAAGTATTTTGCGATCGCTGAGTAAGGAGCAGCTCGAGCAGTTGCTCAGCGGTAAAAGCAGCCCCACTCTTCCTGCATCTCCACCTCAGCCGGCCCCTGCGAAGCCTTGAGGGTCAAGGTATAGCAACCGCCAGGGCGGTTACGATGCTCAGGGCTAGGGGCTAGGGGCTAGGGAAAGAAGAGAAAGAAGGGAAAAGGGGGAAGAGAGTCAATGGTTTGAGCCATGAGCAAGTGTCCTAACCGTTGTGGCGGTTGCTATATTTGGAATTAGCTGACACTACTTTACAGATTAAGTGGGAATTTTAGCGATTTTGGTGGGATGCGATCGCTTTAGGTGCGGTGATTAAGCGGATGAACAGGTTTATAACCGCTTTAGGTCAAGTCATCAGTTTGGGAAAGATAATATTTTCCCCAAAAACAAGTAAATTTATCTCGACTGAAATGCAGTTTTCTCCAAAATTAGCCTAACGTCAGATGGATTTCTTGAGACTTCAAGTTGCCAATAACCAAAGCCACCATGCTGATTAACAGCTTGAATCCACCGATCTAAAAATCCCCATTTAGCCTCATCTTGGCGAGTTGGTTGTCCTTTGGTTTCCAAAATCAAGAAATTGCCATTTTTCAGTCGGATAATGAAATCGGGGCGATATTTACGCACAATTCCATCAAAAATATACAAAATTTCAAATCCCAGATGATCGTTTTTCACCCAAGCATCAACATAGTCATTCCGATCCAGTTCAAAAGCTTCGCTGGCTTCCCATGTACTATCAAAAATGCAACAATTAATATGGGATTTTTGGGTATACTCGCAAGGTTTACCTGTATGCCAGGGACGCATATCAGATGTAGAACGGATGGGATGTTCTGGATCGAATACTGGTTCAATTACTTCTGTATTTTCTAAATAAATAGCTTGCCAAATGTGCTGAACAATTTTACTCATATTGAGAGTAATCAGAATCCGCCGTTTAATTTCATCCAAACTAAATAATGGTGGATTAATTTCGATGAAATCTGACTGGATAAATTCTTCGACTAATCGAATCAGTTTGGCTAGTAAGTATTCTCGATTACCTTGCCAACCAGGTTTCATCTGGTCAAAAATATCTCTGGCAGCTTCAAAAGCAATTTTTTGCATCCGAAATTTTTCACCCAAATCTTCTAAGTTGATCGTCTCAATTCTGGTCACATCCGGTTTACCATCCAAAATAGCGGCGAGATCTGCTTGTGTGCTATTGTCATAGGCATCTAACTTTAAAGGTTTAATCTGACTCAAATCGAGTTTTAGTTCTGGTTTATAAATATAATCAATGCGGACAATATTGGGAAACCTCATTTCAAACTGCTGTTTTTCAGGATCGGGTTTAATTTCAGTTTTAGGATTAGGTGGTGGGGGTGGAGTTCCTTCGGTAGATTCGTGGGGAAGAAAGGTAAAAGGAACACCAAAAATATTAACATATTCGGCTTCAAGTAGGTTTGTTTCTGGGTTGATGTCGTAAGTAGTTCTCCGTAAACCTCTACCTACGACTTGTTCGCAGAGAAGTTGGCTGGTGAATGCGCGAATCCCCATAATATGCGTTACAGTTTTAGCGTCCCAACCTTCAGATAACATCCCAACAGAAATAACATTTTGAATTTGTTCCCCAGGCTTTCCAAGTTGACCAACTGTATCAACTGTTTTTCGTAAAAGTTCTGCTTGTTCTTTCTTTGAAAGTTTGCGAATAGGTTCATCCTCAGAGTTATCATCTTCGCTATTTTCTGCGGCTGTATCTTGGATTTCGGTACTTTCTTCTTGGGATTCTGCCATTTTTAAAACATTAGAATCAATGTGTAAAGTGCGTTCTGAGTTACAGAGTTCTTCGATATGAATTTTGTGATGATCGAAAGCATATTTAATTCTAGCCGCAGTTTCGGTACGGTTAGCAATAGAAATCATGGCTGGTGGAACTTTATGCCCCGATTCTTGCCATGATTTCGCCGTTTCTAGCCAATCTTTTCCGAGTAAAAGATAGCCGTTAGCCAGCAAATCCGGGAGGGATTCATCAGGTTTAGCTTTACGATTGATATCATCATAAACTTCGGGATCTCGATAGAGATGATAAAGGCGAGATTTATAGTCTTTTGTTAATTTGCTATCGTCACGAATCACCACGCGAGGAGTTTTAACTAAGCCAGATTCAATGGCATCATTTAAGCCAAAATCGCTAACAATCCAGCCAAATAAAGCTTCTTCTGAACTCTTTTTACCAGAGGGTGCAAAGGGTGTGGCAGAAAAGTCAAAACAGGTGAGAATTTTTCTAGCTTGATGAATGCGATCGAGTCCACCAACCCATTTTGTAGCCTCGTCTAATTCTTCTTTACTAATACCTTTAATTTTGGATTCAGCAGGTATGCGCCATGCGTGGTGTGCCTCGTCGTTAATAACAATAATGTTGCTAGAATTGGCAACTTCTCCTAATACTTCTCTAGCGTAGGCTTCGTTACTTTTTGCACCGCGTTTATCAACTCCTTTCTTCTTTTTTATTTGTTCTTCAGTTTCCCAATTCAAGGCGTGCCAGTTGCGGATTAAAACTTTCCCTTGACGAATTTTATCGAATAATCCCAGAGGCACAATATTGAATATTTCATAGTAGTTATTTTCCGCAGAGGGAAGCAGAACTTGTAGGCGATTTCTAACAGTTAGTCCAGGTGCAACAATAAAAATGGCTTTAGAAAAACGGGGATCTTGGGGATAGGTAACTTTATTGATAATTTGCCATGCAATTAACATCGCCATAACGATAGTTTTGCCCGAACCTGTTGCCATTTTGGAACACAGGCGTTTGAAGTTTCCGCCATCGTCAGGAATATCAATACCAACTTTTGCAGAGGGTGGGGATTCTGTTAGCCAGATTAGGGTTTTTATGGCTTCTAACTGACAGAAAAAGAAGGGAAAATCCCGTTCTTCTGATTTGTCCCAGTGTTCTAGCAGACGCTTGGTAACGCCTGTGACACCGGGGTATCCATCATCGCACCAAGCTTTGACGCGGGGACGAATTTGGTTAACTAAAGGAATCTCGACAAATTTACCGGCATCGTCGGAAGTTTTAGAGTTTTCGGAAGCAATAATATAGCCTGCGGGTCGTCTTCCTGCTGCTAGGTTGAATAGGCGAGAAGTGCGATCGTAGTGCCAATATTTTTGCGGTTCTTCGTAGGGAGAATTGATAATGAGTTGATCGATCGTAGTTTTTGATGACATAATGCTTCAATTTGTTGGACGTATCAACCAGATCGCATAATTGGGTAACTGCGGGACAAAGTTTGAGGTTTTCCTGTCTTATGTTATTCCAGTGAAATAAGACGGCTGGATCGAAATCTTATTATAGTAAAACGCTTTTTAGTATAATAAGATTGATCGTCTGAATACTTACTCACCATTAAAAATCTGCACGGCGGTCAAATTCAACCCAGGAAACACTAAAGACTCAACTCTTTCATCTCCTCGAAATAACTTAATTTGATACTCACCATCTACTAGCTGATAAACTGATAAAGTAGGCTGTTTCGGAGAACCTATATAACGGCTACCACCTAAACCTAAATAATCGACTATCCAATATTCGGGAATGCCTAATGCTTCATAATCAATCATTTTATGTGCATAATCATCCCGCCAATTTGTGCTGACAACTTCAACAACTAACTTTATGGAATTTCCTTGAGTAATAACGGATTCTTTTTCCCATCGAGATTCATTGGCTGCTACGGCTTGTTTATCTAATACAATGACATCTGGATCGTATCCAGAGTTATCGCAAAATTTAATTGTACATTCCTTGGGAATAAAGTAAGGAAGCTGTAGTCGCCTGATTTCTAAACCAAACTCGACGGCCTGAAAACCCGCGATCGCAGAATGTTGACCAGTTGGATTTGGCATTTCAACAATAACTCCGTTATGTAATTCATAATGTCCGTTTTCTGGTTTCCATTCCAGAAATTCATCAAAAGTTATTAACTTGGATATTGTTTGAGTCATTGGAAAAACCTCCAACTTTTTAATGTAGTTATCTAAAATTACATCTTTTTTATTGATAGCCAGAGTCATAGTTATATTCTCCACAATTAAATACCTAAAACCATACACCATTCTAAAATTTCCGGGTCTTTAGTTCCTTTTGCTGGTATAGAAGGTTCGCCAATAACCCGAATTATTAATTCCGGTTGTCTAATCCGAAGTTGAGTAGGATAAATCGGGTCAACATTTTCATCAATAAGATACTTGAGTGCCATTTTTTTTCTGTCTTTCCATCTTAATTTGTTGGAGTCTTATCGAAGCTGGATGAGGGTTTAATTCTTGGGCTTTTCTTTGTTGATGTGACCATTCTAACCAGTCTTCA